>NZ_LVCT01000739.1:0-1345 GCF_001647205.1 Rhodococcus sp. EPR-134 | reverse complement strand
TCTGGTGCCTCTCTATTTGTCAAGCGGCAGTGAGGGATTCTCTCGATATGGCTCGAATGCCCCGTTTTTCATCTGCGAGCATGACTCGCCACAGGTGTGTAGCGAGGTGCCGTTTAAGTGCGCGAGCGGCGGTCCGGGGTGTTTTTCCTTCAGCGATTTTCTTGTCGTAGAACGCTCGTCCCGTGCTCGACGGCATCCGGATCTGGATCATGGCGATCGTGTAGAGGGCGGAGTTCAGTTGCCGATCGCCGAATCTCGACAATCGGTGATGGGAGGAGTCGGCGCTGGCGATCTGGACGGGTGCAGTTCCGGTGTAGCTGGCATACGCAGCAGCGGTGGGGAACCGGCTGGCTCGGCCGCTGCGGCCTAGGATGCGGGCAGCAAGAACTGGACCGACTCCGTCGATATTGCGCAGATGTGTGCCGTGCTCGTCGAGCAACGCGGTGATCTTGCGGCTGTTCGCCGCGAGCTGTTCGTCGAACCGCGCGAAGTCCGTGATCAGCTCCTTGGCCAGTTCGAGTCGGATCTTGTCCGGTGCGGTTCTGGCCCGAAAGCCTCGGATCGCGGCAGCAGCTTTTTTGGGTGTCAACGACGTTGGCGCACCGCCGGCCATCAGCTCACGTAATAAGGCGTGAAGTTGATTAACGGTGCGAGTTCGACTGGACGACAGATTGACTCGCCGCTCGTCGAGCAAAGCAAGCGCATCGTTGACGGTCTCCGGATAGACCTGCCTGGCGTCGCCGTGCAGAGCTGCGACGCTGGCTGCGGCCGCAGCGTCGATGCGGTCGTTCTTGCGTCGTCCACCACGGGAGAGTTCACGTACTCGGGCGGTGGCGGTAGTGGGAATATCGTGCACGACCTCACCGATGGCAAGGAGCCACAGTGCGAGGTGGTGCCCGAGGCCGTCGGCGTTCTCGATGGCCCAGCGTCGGTCCGGCCAGGCTTTGGCCCAAACGATTAATCGCTTGTATTCGATGACCGAGGCGTCGATGCGGATCGAACCGAGATCGGTGTTGGTGGCGGAGTCGAGTGCGGTCGCAGTATGGGTGGACTTGTGTGGATCGATACCGATGACGATCATGGGGTTCGGTTCCCTTTTCGCTCGATGGATGGGGGATCCGCGGTGGACAATCCGACTTCAAGTACCTCTCACAGCAGCTTGTGGTCACGCCTCTCTCGAGTCACACCGCGAACGCAGACCGGAGGGGGTGACACACCAGACAAGAGTCATCCCGACTGCGGGAGACAGAATGTTCACGAGTCATTCCTTCCGGCCTGCTACGACACGCTATGGGCTGCAATCCCGGTCACTTGCCGTGACACTCATATAAGTCGGAATGTTCAC
>NZ_LVCT01000738.1:0-1369 GCF_001647205.1 Rhodococcus sp. EPR-134 | reverse complement strand
CGCGCTCAATGCGTTTGCGATCACCTTCGAAGGACGCATCACCCTGAACGGTAACTAACCGACATCAAGGTCGGATCCACCGTTAATCGGACACTCCCCGCTGTCTGGGTGATGGTGTGAGTGCGTGGTTGATGGGGGTTCCGGCTACGCCGCAGGTGTCGGCCACTTCGTGGACCACCCCGTAGCAGTGCCCCGAAGAATGCTCGCTCGCTCGCATCCTCCGGTGCCCTGACGGGGTGGGTGGCCGACTGACCTGCGGTCGTATCCGGTTGGTGGTGGTCGGTCCGCTGCGCTAAGCCTTGTCGGCTTCTGTCGGTGGCTTCTCGCCCCCGGGTGGTGGTTGCCCCTGAGTGTTTGGTCGCTGCTGTTGGTGTCATCTGTTGTGTGCAGCTGTTGGTGTCATCTGGGTCCGCCGGCCGGGTGTGTGTCGCACCCCTGGCGGGGTGTCGTCAACGGTGTTGTCTTCGTTGGGATCTGCGTTGTCGACATCAGGGTGAGCCCCCTTTGCCGGTAGCCGCGCAGCCCGTCGATGTCACCGACAAACTGGTGCGGCCGCCAACCCGAAACCCGGGTCGGACGAGCCTCAACCAGCTCTCCCAACAGCGCCACTCCGTGGGTGAGTATCTGCATGCGGTGACCATCCGTAGCTGAGCGCAGCGGACCCAGCCACAGCAGTCGTGGACCGGCGCCGAGCAGAACGCAGTGGAAGCCGGGCCACGACCCCAACCGTCACCGGAATCGTGAACCCCGCACACCACTCGTTCGTGACCTCAACGCCCACCGGTGAAGCACCAACAACCCGGCTTGAAAACCCTCACCACCATCACCGCCAACAGGCCGCCCAACCCGCCACCAACCGCTGCCAACAACGAGCTGCCACCAACACAAACCCACACACCCAACGACACCACCGAGGGGTGAGCACCTGCACAACGCAACCATCCGCAGCCGAGCGCAGCGGACCCAGCCACGGACGGCGCCGAGCAGAACGCAGTGGAAGCCGGCCGGGGCAGCCCACCACCACAACAACCGGTCCGGCAGACACCCCCTCGCCCACAACACAACCGACACCCGAACCACCCAACGCAGCCACCAGCGGCTGCAAACACCAACCACAAAAACCGGGGCCTGACGGCCCCAACCCCATCACCATCGCTGACATCAACAGAACCCTCGTGGTCACCTTCTCGAGCCAAAAGCAAAACCCCGGCCACCGGGGCTGACAACAACTGCAGACACCATCCGTCGACGACGTCGCCTCGCGCGCGAAGGGAGTGTCCGATTAACGGTGGATCCGACCTTGATGTCGGTTAGTTACCGTTCAGGGTGATGCGTCCTTCGAAGGTGATCGCAAACGCATTGAGCGCGG
>NZ_LVCT01000737.1:0-1380 GCF_001647205.1 Rhodococcus sp. EPR-134 | reverse complement strand
GGGAGTGTCCGATTAACGGTGGATCCGACCTTGATGTCGGTTAGTTACCGTTCAGGGTGATGCGTCCTTCGAAGGTGATCGCAAACGCATTGAGCGCGGGCTTCCACCTCATTGCCCATCGTGCCTTACCTTTCCCTGTCGGGTCCAGAGCACGCGTGGCCAAGTACAAGCATTTGAGCGCCGCCTGCTCAGTCGGGAAGTGCCCACGCGCCCGTACTGCGCGCCTGTAGCGAGCGTTGACAGACTCGATCGCGTTCGTCGAGCAGATGACGCGCCTGATCTCGACGTCGTAGTCCAGGAACGGAACGAACTCACTCCACGCGTTGTCCCACATCTTGATAATCGCTGGATACTGCTGCCCCCATTTCTGCGTGAACTCAGCGAATCGTTCCCTGGCCGCAAACTCCGACGGAGCGGTGTAGACAGGTTTGAGATCACGCGCCATCGCATCCCAATATTTACGAGAGGCAAAGCGAAAAGTGTTGCGTATCAGATGAATAATGCACGTCTGCACCACAGCGAGTTCCCAGACGGTGTTGATCGCTTCAGGCAATCCTTTGAGTCCGTCGCACACAACGATGCAGACGTCCGCCACACCACGGTTCTTGATCTCGGTCAGGACCGAGAGCCAGAACTTTGCGCCCTCTCCGCCCTCGCCGGCCCAGATCCCGAGGATGTCGCGTTCGCCATTGACGGTGACGCCGATCGCGACATACATCGGCCGGTTGGTGACCTGCCCATCGCGAACCTTCACGTGCACCGCATCGATGAACATCACCGGATACACCCGATCAAGTGGCCGGTTCTGCCACTCCGTCATTTCCCCGACGACCTTGTCGGTGATCCGCGAGATCGTGTCCTTCGACACCGACGCTCCGTAAATATCTTGAAAGTGCGCGGATATCTCGCCGGTCGTCAAACCCTTTGCCGTCAATGACAATACGATCTCATCGATACCCGTCAAGCGTCGCTGACGCTTCTTAACAATCTGCGGGTCGAACGAAGAATCGACGTCGCGTGGCACTTCGATCTCCACCGGCCCGATCTCAGTGAGCACCGTCTTCGAACGGGTACCGTTCCTCGAGTTGCCGCTGCCGCGGCCGGCGGCATCGTGCTTCTCGTAGCCCAGGTGCTCGGTCATCTCCGCGTCTAACGCGGTCTCTAGGACGTTTTTGGTGAGTTGATTGAGGAGTCCGTTCGGGCCCATCAACTCCACGCCCTGCTCCTTGGCCTGAGCCAGGAGCTGCTCGGCCAACTGCTTCTGATCCACCTCAGTCTCTGCCATGGGATCAAGTGTTTCGGTCATCGTCGATCCTTCCCGCCAAGCTCAGCTCGGCGTGTTGAATCAAGGACCGGATCCACCGTTATTCAGACAGTCCC
>NZ_LVCT01000736.1:0-6462 GCF_001647205.1 Rhodococcus sp. EPR-134 | reverse complement strand
ATCTCGGTGTAGGTCTTTGCACCCGGAAACCGAGCGCGCAAACGCGTGTACTGGGTCCGAGCGGGTTTCGCTATCTGCCGCATCGTGCCGCGCAGTGTCCTGCGCACACCCACACCGATCGGGGACGCGAAGTCCCGGTCGACGCGTTCGAGCGCTCGATTGAGCGCGTCGGCAGATCCGCCCACGTCGGGGTGGTAGCTCCTGATCGCCTCTCGGCGTGCGGATCGGCGATCAGGAACTGGACCACGAGAGTGCTCAGGCATCGTGCGCACGACCGACTACGTCTTCCACTGTCACGTTCACGGGGCCTGTAACGATTCCTGAAACCGCTTGGCGGATACGTAAAGCCGTATCTCGAACGGCGGCGTCGGCGAAGATGCACACATGGATGTCTGTCGACGACTCCGTCACCCGCACGCCGACGACGCGGCGGCCGGGGAGGTACGTGCCAACCTCGCCGAACATTCCGGCATGAAGCGAGGCGACCCCAGGTATCCCCGTCACAGCCGCCGCGATGGTGGCGGCGATTTCGGAACTCACTGCACCCGTGCAGTCTTGGGCTCGCCGGTTTCGTCGTCACTGCCCTCGTCGAGGTGAACGTCGTGAACCGTGATGTTCACCTCGGTCACTTCGAGACCCGTCATCCGTTCGAGCGCCGCAATGACGTTGCGGCGAATGCCGGTGGCCAGATCGGCGAGCGATACGCCGTACTCGGCCACGATGTCGATGTCGACCGCTGCCTGCTTTTCGCCGACCTCGACCGATACTCCCTGGGAGTGGTTGACACTCGCGCCGGGGATCCGCTCGCGCAGTGCCCCGACAACCCGCGACGCTCCGCCGCCGACGTCGTACACGCCGCTCACCTCTCGCGTGGCGATGCCGGCAATCTTCGAGACAACGGTGTCGGCGATCGACGTCTTTCCTTGCGAACTCACGAGAGCCGAGTCGTTCGATGATGCAACATCCTTCGTAGATGCTGTCGCAACCTGCGTGCTGACCATTGTCATCTCCTCCTGTTGATCGATCTACCTGTGTAGTCGTCACTCGAAGGCAAAACCGAATGCCCCAGTCAGGTGACGTGCATCACTGACACTTGTTAGTTACTGTCCGTAACATTCAACGCCCCGGCCGGGCGAACAATCTTCGAACGCAGCCGAGTTTTCCGCATTTCCGCGAGAGGAGCGACTGTGGCGTTACCGCATACACAGGGGCTCACCGAAGCACCTGACGGTTTGGACACCGCGACAGTGAACGCTGCGATACTCGGCGACCGAGAAGCATTCGAGTCACTGGTGCACTACTACGGACCTGCACTTCACCGCTATGCGCGTCGCATGCTCGCAGACGAAGGTGACATTCTCGAGGTAGTCCAGGACACCTTCGTGGCCGCCTGGCGTCGACTCGATTCGTTTCGTGGCGAATCGTCGATGCGAACATGGCTTTTCGCGATCTGTTCCCGAAAGATCGTGGACAGCTATCGAATCAAGAGAGCTCAACCGATCGACGACAGATTGCTCGATCCTCTCGTGCCGTCTCCCGAGGCCGGCCCGTTCGACACGACCTCGAACTCCGCGTTCCTCGAGGCACTGGAAGAAGCGTTGGGTGAACTGCCTTATCGCCAGCGTGCGGCATGGACGCTGCGAGAGGTGGAGATGCTCACGTTCGTTCAAATCGGCAAGATTCTAAGACTCACCCCGGATGCGGTGCGCGGGCATCACCATCGTGCACGGGCTAACCTGAGTGAACGAATGACGAGGTGGCGATGACTGAATCACGAACCGACGCATTGATGGCGCACGCATCCGACGTCCTGCGGAACGCTCCCGAGCCGGGCTGGGATCGAATCAGCGACAAGGTGATCCGGGCGCTACGGTCGACCTCGGCGTCCGGTTGGCCGCTCGACGCACACGCGTCGGAAGGTCCACGTCTAGGCACTGTGTCGGTGAGCGATCACGTACTCCGCACCCACTTGGCCGCCGAGATACGTTCTCGGCACCACTGCTCGCCGAGCAGCATCGAGTTCTTCGTCGACGGCCACGAAATACGTTCACTACGTATCGAACTGGCAGCGCCATACGGAGTGGATCTGGCCGAACTGTCGGACCGGGTTCGGTTCACCGTCGTGGACGTCGTTCACCTGATCCTCGGCGACACGGACCCACCGGTCTCTGCAGAGAGCATCCACGTCGCCGTAGTCGACATCGTCGATGATCTACCTGCCGAAGGGAACACCAAAAGCCACTCCGAACACTAGGTGTTTGTTCGGCAAGTGTTTGGGAACCCGGCACTCATGACCACTCCCCCACCACCGGATCCGGGCCCCGCCCCCGACCCGGGGCCGCCGACACCACCGGCGCCGACACCACCCGATCCGATGAATCCGCCGCCCGTGCCACCGACTCCGACGCCACCGAACCCGTACCCTCCGGATCCGATCCCGCAGATCTGACGTCGGCTGCCCCGAACTTCGGAGTTCAACCGCCGAGTTCGGCGATCATCTCGCTCAACGATTCTGCGGCGATACGTAGTTCACCTTCGTCGGGATTGTCGGGTGAGGACGGTAGACGTTCGGCCAACTGCTCGCGAGTGACAAGCGAGATACCCTCGAGACCGAACCCTTCTTCATCGGGGACGTAGCTCTCGATCTCGCCCCCGACCGCTACCAGTTCCGAATGGGGGCCACTGCCCAGCAGTGCACGCAGGTGTTCGGTCGTCACGGTCATATGGTTCACGTGAAATCTCCTGCTTCGGTGACAGCTGACTTTGCCGGTATGGACTCGACGTGACGTACTGGCTCGACGTGACGCACTACCCCCTACTGAGTACCCCTCGCGGGTGAGCAGGAAACGACAAGTACATGAACAACGACTTCCCGAAGGAAACGCGCACCATGAGTGAACAGAATTCCACCGACCGCACGGATCAGACGGACGAGCCGCAGACCACCGGCACCGACCACAGTCCGGGAACCGGCTCCGACACCGCACCCAAGGACGTTCAGACCGATCCGTCGGGCGAACGTACGTGGGCCGACGAGGGCGGAGCCTCGAGCACCGGCCCGGCGACTGACACCGACTGATCCCGGAAGGTCTGAACCATCGGGACCAAGGTCCCGTGGGCCGACGCTCACGGGACCTTGAAATCCGTACGGATCTAACGCTTTTCACCTGGGTTTTCGCGATGCGGTAAGGTAGGCACTCAGCACGGTTGAGTACCCAGCCGTTGAAGACGAGCACGGTTCGTGCGTTGCTTCCCGTGCCGTTTCCCGGTTTCGAACGAAACCGTTTCGAACCAGACCGTTCGAACGAACCGTTTCGAGCAATCCGTCAGGAGTTTCGATGAACGAGTTTTCGAGAACTACAGATGAGCGTACGGACAGTCCCCCCACCTTCACGACGACCTGTGCCGAAAACATTCAGTCGCTCGTGGTCAGCGGCGAGATCGACGTCCGGTCCCGAGCTGATTTCGCTGCCTGCGTCGACGACCTGATCGGTGAGCGACACCCGTTCGTACTCGACTGCTCGGACGTCCAGTTCATCTCCGTCGGAGGTCTTTCCATCATCGAGACTCTGTCGGCCAAGGCACGGAGGCTCGGAGTGCCGTGGACGCTCGTCGCAGCGCACCCTGTCAGGCGTCCGCTGTCTCTTCTGAAGATGGACACCGACATCGTGTACACCGACTCGACAGCCGATGCAGTCGCGTACCTGTCCTCGACCTCCGTCCTGGACGAGACCCTGGCGGAGCCGATGTCGGCGTGAGTACCGATCTCGAAAATCTCTCCGAATTCGTCGTCGTCGCAAACCGACTGCCGGTCGATCTCGAAACCGACGAAGACGGAAGCAAGAACTGGAAGCGAAGTCCGGGTGGGCTCGTCACTGCGCTCGAACCCATCCTCCGACAGCGGGATGGCGCCTGGGTCGGCTGGCCGGGGGTCGCGGACGAGAAGGTCGATCCGATAGTGGTTGACGGCCTTCGTCTGTTTCCCGTCGAGCTGACCTCTCAGGACCTCGCCGAGTACTACGAGGGGTTCTCCAACGACACGTTGTGGCCGCTCTACCACGACGTTCTGGTGGCTCCGACGTTCGAGCGGTCGTGGTGGCACACCTACGTCGCAGTCAACCAGCGGTTCGCCGAGGAAACCGCGCGTTGCGCCGCGGACGGAGCGACTGTCTGGGTGCAGGACTATCAGTTGCAACTTGTGCCGGCGATGCTGCGCGAGCTGCGGCCAGATCTGACGATCGGGTTCTTTCTTCATATCCCGTTCCCTCCGGTCGAGCTCTTCATGCAGCTTCCGTGGCGCAAGGAGATCGTCAGGGGAATGCTGGGCGCCGATCTGATCGGCTTCCACTTACCTGGTGGCGCAAACAATTTCCTGTTCTTGGCCCGCAAACTTCTCGGCCTCAAGACGACGACCGCGGGCGTCGGTGTTCGAAGTGCGCTCGGGCATGTGGATTTCGATTCTCGCGTCGTCAAGGTGGGCGCCTTTCCCATCTCCGTCGATTCTGCCGAACTCGAGCGCCAGTCGAAAAGCGATTCGGTCCTGCGTCGCGCGCGCGAATTGAAGGAAGAGCTGGGAAATCCCGAGAAAATCCTGCTGGGAGTCGACCGGCTGGACTACACCAAGGGTATCGACCTGCGGCTTCAAGCCTTGAAGGAACTCCTCGACGAGGATCGTCTGGATCCGGAGAAGTACACGATGGTGCAGCTCGCGACGCCCAGTCGTGAACGCGTGCAGCACTACATCGACCTGCGTAGCGTCATCGAAGAGCAGGTGGGCCGCATCAACGGTGACCACAGTCAGATCGGCCGCCCCGTCGTACACTACCTGTATCAGCCGGTCGACCGTGAAGAACTGATCGCACTGTTCGTCGCTGCCGACGTCATGCTCGTGACGCCGATGCGCGACGGGATGAATCTGGTGGCCAAGGAGTACGTGGCCTGTCGTGGCGACCTCGGAGGTGCTCTCGTTCTCAGCGAGTTCACCGGTGCCGCAATGGAATTACGACAGTCATACCTGGTCAACCCGCACGATTTGGACGGCGTGAAGAATACGATCCTGACCGCGGTTCATCAGGATCCGAAGGAAGGCCGTCTCCGTATGGCTGCGCTGCATCGACAGGTCATGACACACGATGTGCATCAGTGGGCCGAGTCGTTCCTGACTGCGCTTGCCCCACCCGGACCGCTTCCGGACGATCAGTTCGTCACGGAGCGTGAGTCGAACTTTGCGCGCAACAACTGACCCTCACGGGCTTGCGTCAGTGCGCTCGGAGACTCGAGCTAGGATTGGTTTCAGTTCATCGTCAAGCAGCGGCTGCGAACTGATCTCCTCGACATAGCCGTGCAATGCTGCATCGGCCCAGAAAGACAGGCCGACCATGCCCCTCACGATGAAGTACTCCGAAACCTACAACGACGTTCTCATTGCGCTCGCTGCCGCTACTCATCGGCCGGCCAACGTGGTGAACCTGTTCGGCGAGTACGCCATTCGTGTTGACCTCGAATACAACCGGTTCCTTCTGGCGACCAATACCGCGGCTGGACTCTCCGATCGACCCGACAACGGAGAATCATGGCTGGTGCGGTTCTTCCAATCCGAGAACACCGACACTCCGGATCGCCTCCTCGCGGAGGCGTCGCATCAATGGTTGGTCGATGCGTTGGACGCCGCGCTCGAACAGATCGCAGCGGCAGGGAACAAAATCTCCGCCGACGCGGACTTCGGCGACCCTACCCGCACCGAAACTCCATCCTGAACGGCATCGTCTCGAGCAGCACCACTAGTCCCCCTCGGCGGTCAACTGGCTGATTCGAGCCGCTAAGACTGCATTCTCGGCCTCGAGGGACAGAATCAGACGAATACCGACGAGATTGACTCCGTCGTCGATCAGCGCGGTGATTCGTCCGAGCGTATCCAGGTCGGCCTCGCTGTACCGGCGCGTACCGCCATCGGTGCGGGTTGGTGTGAGCAAGCCCCTTCGCTCGTAAAGGCGCAGCGTCTGAGGTCCTACCCCGGACAGTTCAGACATCACTGAGATCCCGTACACGCCGCGCAGCGCCCGGGTCTGGGATTCCGACGTCACTGGAACCTCCTAGTTCGGTGTGGGCTGTCTCAATCGGCGTCACCCGACCTTAGCACCATCACGCAGTGAATCTGACGCCCAGGACATAGATTCAAGCGTGTCCAGGACCACTGACAACAAGAATCGTCGAGCAGAAAAGGCGTGAAATGGCAGATCAAAGCCGATTTCGACAAGATTGCACAATGCGCTTCCTTCGCCCGCGTATCGAAGTAGCCTTGCCAATTATCTACATCGGCTGATATAGATTTTGTAGCACCTGAAAGCGCCATAACTGGAGCTCGAAGGCGCAGAACACCCAGACGTCGGAGTCGGTGGTTCAGCCGACTCCCTCACGGCACACTCTTCACCGGGAGCAAGATGACGACGATCGACATCCCGC
>NZ_LVCT01000735.1:0-17484 GCF_001647205.1 Rhodococcus sp. EPR-134 | reverse complement strand
GGCGACCCGGTGACAGAGGAGCCAGTAGCACTCGCGCACTGAACCTGACCGACACGCGATCCGATTGACGATGGCGCGAGACCGCCCCACTGGAGGGCGATCCCCATCAAGACGAGAGGAAAACATATGTCCGAGTTCACCGTACCGGGACTGAGCAGCGCAGACGGTTCGTCCGTCGCCGATATTCTGCAGGAACGCCTCAGCGCCTACAACGATCTTCACCTCACGCTCAAGCACGTTCACTGGAACGTCGTGGGCCCCAACTTCATCGGCGTGCACGAGATGATCGACCCTCAGGTGGAGTTGGTTCGCGGCTACGCCGACGATGTGGCCGAACGTATCGCGGCACTGGGTAACTCACCCAAGGGCACCGCGGGAGCAATCGAGCGCGATCGAACGTGGGACGACTACTCCGTCGGCCGCGACGACGCTCGTGCGCACCTCGCTGCGCTCGACCTCGTCTACACCGGGATCATCACCGACAGTCGCACCGCAATCGACAGTGTCGGCAAGATCGATCCGATCACCGAGGACATGTTGATCGGCCAGACGGCGCAGTTGGAAAAGTTCCAGTGGTTCGTTCGTGCTCACCTCGAGAACTCGGGTGGCAGCCTCGTACACGAAGGCGCGTCCACCGAGCAGGATGCCGCAAATGAGGCGCGTCAGAACTGATGCACCGTCCGCGGTTTCGGCCGATCGGGGGTCGGCCGAAACCGCACTCCCCACAACAGGAAAGGGCAAGAGCATGTCTGCGGACTCGCGCGGCACCTCGACACAAACACGTCGCGAGTATCAGATGTTCGTGTTGCAGCAGCGTTTGTTGTTCGGATCGATCCTGGCAGGCACCGCCCTTGGAGTTCTCGCGATCACCTACTTCTGAAATATCAGGGGCCGCAACCGTCGAAGACAGGACAGAAACGACACAATCATGAGTTCGAGCACTCTCCGCTCGATCGTTCGTAGCGATCGATTTGCGGCAAGCAGTTCTTCTCTTCTGCTCGTGGACAGCGATTTTCGTATCCAGGGCGCAAACGACGAATACCTTGCCGTATCCGGTCGCAGCCTCGATCAATTGCACCGAGTGGAAGTGTTCGAAGCCTTCCCCGACAATCCCGACGACTCGTTTGCCGATGGAATCTTCTCGTTGACAGCGTCATTCGAGCGCACGATGCGGTCCCGAACTCGGGACGCACTGCCGACTCAGCGTTACGACGTGCGCGACGAGCGCGGGAGCGGGATGTTTGTCACCCGCTATTGGAATACGGTGAATTCCGCCGTCACCGATGATGACGGCAGGGTCATCGGTGTGCTTCATCGTGTATACGAGGTTCAACGACCGCTGGCTCAGCAGTCCAGTTCGGCGTCAGACGTCCTCACCCGCCTTCGCGCGGAAAATGACGAACTGAGAAGAGCTTTGGATTCTCGGCCCTTGATCGAGCAGGCCAAGGGATTACTGATGGCCGAGCGTGAGTGCTCGGCCGACCAAGCCTTCGACTTTCTGGTCCAGATGTCGCAGGAATGGAACGTCAAGGTGCGCGACATCGCCGGTGGTCTTGTCGCCGCAGCAGAACGACGTGCCGTGGATCGAAAGAATTCCTGACGACCGGGATTCAAAAGTTGTACGGCTGGGTAATGACCGACCAGAGGTACCCCCGAAATCTTCCCCCTCGAGGGAGGAGCCTCGAAGGTCCCGCCGGTTCAGGCCGGCGGGACCGAGCTTTGCCTTAACACCCGACCTGGATCCGCGATCCGAGTCGAGTTCGTCACGCAGCGAAGGGAACGTCCATGTTCATGCGCTCCTACACATCTCCCAGGCCCCTTGCCGACGAGTGGGATTGGCAACTGTCCGGCACCTGCCGCGACACCGACCCCGCTCTGTTCTACGACGACACGAACGAGCGCGGCTCCAGGCGAGCGAAGCGCGAGAGTTCGGCGAAGCTGGTGTGCGCCAGATGCCCTGTCGTGCAGAGATGCCTGGTGCACGCCATCCAGACCGGGGAACCCCACGGAATCTGGGGCGGCATGACGGCGACCGAGCGAGAATCGTTGCGCAAAGCTCGAACTGAACCACTGATCAGTGCCGCGACGAGCTCACGAGAGTAGATAGGAACCTCAGGGCCTGGCCTCGTGGTGCCGCAAACCGTGCGTGCGGCGTCGCTCCTTCATCTCGGCTTCGAAGAGGTGCGGCACTCCGCCTGCCAGCTTGTCGCGCACCACTTTCTCGCATTCACGAAAAAACGACCAGTAGTTCTCGTCGAACTCTTCGACCAACTGGAAAGTCCAGCGCCCCTCGACCACGTTCCGGCCCATCAACTCGCCCTCGACCTGATCGGCCAGGTCGTCGTTGCCGCTGGATCGCAGTAGCTCGACGACCTCGTCGAGCATCAGATCGGCATGCCCTATCAGCTGATGGAAGTCGTACAGAGCACCGCGTGCCCGTTCCACCGTTTCAAGGGCGTTCGACAGCACTCCTGCCGCCTTCACCTCGTCATCAGTGACACCTTCCGGTCGTATGTGTACGGGGATCTGTCTGTCCGAATGGGTGTCCATGAAGCGGCTGTACCCGAACGACGCGAAAATGAAAGATGAGGATTCGGTACGTCCGCACCACAGGTGATGTGTCTCACAATTCATCCTCTAGTTCGGGTAAAGAGGGTTAGTTCGCCGGGCGAAGGGTAATCCAAGGCCATGAATACTTCCGGGGTAGAGATGGCTGGCACGCACGGCCGGTACCGGTCCTTGCCTCGGTCCGCCGGAATTACGCCACATCTACCTACAGGAAGCCCCTTGATCCCTCTGTCGAGTCCGACCGAAACCGAACTAACTCACGACTCCATCGCCTCGCTCCGCGTCCGCGCGTCGTACTCTCAACTTCCCACTCTGCGCGGAATCACCCGAACGGTTGCCAACAACACCGGACTCGATGTCGACGGAACAGCCGACCTTGCTCTGGCGATGGACGAAGTCGCGAGCATCCTCATCGGCCACGCGATACCGTCCAGCGACTTGACCTGCCGATTCGACACCGTCGGCCGCACACTTCGGACTGTCGTGTCCGTGATCGCGCACTCCGAGATACCCGACAAGTCGCACAGCTTCGGATGGTTCGTTCTCGAAGCGCTGGTCGATTCCGTCCGCTTGGAACAGTCGGAAATCGACGCGGACGGTCACATCACCCTGACGATGACGCTTGAAAAGGGCTTGCCCCAGGAGCGTGCGTGACCGCTGTCCCACCGGACAAGAAGGACCAGTACGAAACAGCTGTCGAACTGTTCGTCTCGATGGCCTCGCTTCCGCCGAATGATCCCAGCCGAGAAAAAATAACCACCTCGATCATCGAACTGTGCCTACCCCTGGCCACACACGTCGCTCGCCGATACCAGGGGCGTGGCCAGCCTTTCGAGGACTTGGAGCAAGTTGCTCGCGTCGGGCTCATACAGGCCGTGCAGCGATTCGACGTCGACAAAGGATCGGATTTCCTCTCGTTCGCCGTCCCGACCGTCATGGGTGAGGTTCGCAAGCATTTTCGCGATCACGGCTGGTCCGTGCGAGTGCCTCGTAGCCTTCAGGAACGGCACCTTGCCCTCAACCGGGCGCTCACGACTTTGTCCCAGACGCTCGGCCGTGCACCGACAGTCGCGGAACTCGCCAAGGAACTCGACATCGAACCGGACGAGGTCGAACAAGGTTTGACCGCCGGTAATTCGTACCGAACCACACCGCTCGACACCGCTTCCGCCGGCGACGGGAGTGGTCTGACTCTGATAGACACTTTGGGACAGTACGACGAAGCGATCAGTCGGATCGACAATCACGAAACCCTGCGGCCCGCGCTCCTGGCACTACCGGAGCGCGAGCGCACGATCGTCGTTCTCAGATTCTTCGGCCATCTCACCCAATCCCAGATTGCCGAAAAGGTCGGCATCTCTCAGATGCATGTATCCAGAATCCTCACTCAGTCACTGAAGCAGCTACGCACCGAGATGGGTGAAATCTTCTGAAGGTACGTCTCGAGGATCAGATGTATTCCTGCGCAAGACGTTCCAGCTCGTCTCGATCGATGAGACCGGGCTGGCCGATGTCGAGGGCCTCGAGATACTTGTTGGCGAGGCGGTAATCGTGCCCCCACCGGCCGTGCTCGCCGTCCTGCTCGGTGCGCTGCACACTGGAACCGGGCGGAACCTCGTCCCGCAAACCGTTGGTCTCCGCGCCGATCAGTGTGTCGAGCTTGGTCGAGATGGCCGTGAGTGCATCGCGGTCGTTCATCTGATTCCCTTCGTCCGGTGACGCTGATCTTCCACCATACCGAAGCGTCGAGCCAAAAACATTGCACCGCTTAATATTCGACCTCTCACCTGGACCGATTCACGCCCTCGAGCTACACTGAACGGTACCGAGGTTGAGAATACAGCCGGGGTTGAAGCCACTGGCGCTCGGTTCGCATCAAGGCTCTGGATCAGGTGAGTATTTCCTGCGCACATCTGTACTGTTCATTTCCATTGAGCTCTAAAGCTTTCCACGCCTGGACGCATTCACTTTCCGCGCCGCCAGATCGGTCGTCAGCCTTTCGATGAAAGCACACAGACCGGATCTGCCATGAATCTGAATGAACTCGACCACACACCGATCGATTCCATCGATCCCTCAACACAATTGGGGCCGATCGTGGAAACGCATGGTTTCGCGGCCTGGCGGATAGCGCCCTCGACAGTCCTGATCCGGGTCGACGTCGACCTCGACAAACTCTCCGCCCCAGAACTACGAGAACTTCTCAACTCGTACGCTGCGGAGTGGCCTCGCGTCATTCTGGACTTGTCCAACTCACTGTTCGTCGGTGCGGTCTGCCTCGAACTGTTCGCCGAGCTGAACTCCCGTTCGCGAGCCAACGACTTCCAGTGGGCCGCGATCGGGTCACACCCGCTTCGACGCTTGCTTCGCGCGGCGCGGGCGGAAGAGGAATTCCCGGTCACCAACTCTGTCGAGGGAGCAATGCGCGCGCTCGACGAAGCAGAGAAGTCACTCGAAGCCTCCTGACGCCACGGCTGCCCCGGCGTCGAGCGCCAGGCGCTCGCAGCGACTAAGGTTCGTCGGGCTGTCCGACGAGCTGAGAGAGACCGAGAATGACAATCGCCAAGCGCCTCGATGCCTTGCAACAGAAGCATCCGGCCCTGGGGTTCCCGATAGCGGTCCTCTACAAGTTCCTCGACGATCAAGGTGTTTATCTAGCCGCGCTGATCGCTTACTACGGCTTCGTCTCGCTCTTTCCTCTTCTTCTGTTGCTCTCGACCATTCTCGGCTTCGTGCTGTCGGGCAACCCTGAGCTTCAGCAACAGATCTTGGACTCCGCGCTGCATCAGTTTCCGGTGATCGGTGACGACCTGGGCAATGCGCAACAGATCGGCGGCGGTGTCACGGGTCTGGTGATCGGAATCGTCGGTGGTCTCTACGGTGGCCTCGGTGTCGCTCTGGCTTGCCAGAACGCGATGAACACGGTGTGGTCGGTGCCCCGAAACATGCGACCGGATCCCATCCGCGGGCGTCTCCAAGGGCTACTACTCCTCGGCACGATCGGTCTCGCGATCTTGGGGACCACCGCTGTCTCCAACATCGGCGGTGCGCTTCATCTGGGCGGTTCGTTCAGCTTCCTGCTGACCCTTGCGGTAGTCGTCTTGAATGCGGGCATCTTCATCGTCGCTTTCCGGCTCACCTGCGCCCGCCCGCTCTCGGTAGCCGATGTGGCACCTGGAGCGATCGCCGCTGCTGTTCTCTGGCAAGCACTTCAGTCCTTCGGTGCCCTCTATGTGACCTCTGTGGTGCGGGGTGCCTCTACCACCAATGGCGTCTTTGCCATCGTTCTGGGTTTGTTGGCCTTCTTGTTCCTCGCTGCAGCCTCGATCGTCATGTGTGCGGAAATCAACGTCGTGCGAGTCGACAAACTCCATCCGCGGGCGTTGTTGGCTCCGTTCACCGACAACACCGAACTCATCGAAGGCGATCGGCGCACCTTCGCCGATCAAGCAAAAGCACAACGCGCGGTTCCCCACGAGAACATCCATGTGACGTTCGACGGGCACACCAAACCCGACGATTCGGACTGATCTCGACCCCGATCGAGTTGGGTATTTGGTCCCCTCCTCGGTATCGGGGTGGCATTCTGCGCCGCGAATCCAGATTTAACACAGGTGTTGTCATTTCACGCTGCATCGAAGGGACGAATACATCACAGCAGGTGAACGCGCATAGTTGAACAATCACCTGCTTGCGACGTGGTCCCGGAACGGGACAAAGCCGTCAAATACTGCAACTCGCCATGCATGTAATTGGAGACAGAAAAAGAAGAGCATGGCAGGATCAGGTGTGAGACCGGACTCTCGATGGGAGGGCTCGGCTCGATGGATCCAGGAGAATTTGGTTATGGCTCAGGGCAGTGTCAAGTGGTTCAACGGTGAAAAGGGCTTCGGATTCATCGAGCAGGAAGGTGGCGGACCGGATGTGTTCGTTCACTACTCGGAGATCCAGGGCAGCGGCTACAAGTCCCTCGACGAGGGCCAGAAGGTCGAGTTCGAGATCGGACAGGGCCAGAAGGGCCCCCAGGCTCAGAACGTTCGCGCCATCTGAGTTCGATCCCAGTCTGACTTCAGACTGAAAAGGCTGGACGCTGCACCGCATGGTGCCGGCATCCAGCCTTTTCTTGGTTTCCGGATCGTCTTGGTTCACGGGTCGGGCTTGTTCCGAATTGGCACCGGTTACGTCGCTCTCGCCCGCTTCTTCTTGTGGGAGCTGTCGCAGAACGGCGCGATGCCGGTCCGCCCACATCGACACAATGCAACCGTAGAGCGCTTGTTCTCTATCGGGGTTCCGTCGTCACGGAGCAACTCGAAGTCACCACGCACCAGCAGCGGGCCGTCCGTGCAGGCGGTTATGGTGGTGTTGTTACCGGGAACACTCGGTGTTTCGGCAGATGACGATTCGGGAAACGCGGTCATATGTCCTCTTCAGTTCTCGATTCGGCCACTGGCGTGCCCACTTCCATGCCTGTTCCACAGGCCCGCGGCCCACTGAGCGCCACTCTCGTTTCCATTCTGCGCTCCTCGGCCGATCCGAGGGAGATTACGGCTGCCGCTGACGCGTACGAGGATGCACAGTCCACCGACCTCACCTACGACATTCTTCGTGACGACGACGCTCAGCTGACCCTGACGCTCCTCTACGAGCTTCATTTGCAGGGAATCGAGAACGTCTCGGACAAATGGGAATGGAATCCGGACCTGCTCGCGGTGCGGTCTCGGCTCGAAGAGCGTTTCGAGTCCGCCATCGCGCAACTCGTGGGGACAGTGGAGTCGTCTGGCGACGTCGTGGCCGACCTCTGGTCGATGACCGCCCCCAGTGCAGGCCCCGGTCTTGCGTCCTTCATGGCGAAGGATGCAACGATCGATCAGTTCTCGGAGGTGCTGATTCACCGTTCGCTCAATCAGCTCCGCGAGGCGGATGTGCACACCCTCGGAATTTCGCGCCTCTCCGGTGCCGTCAAGGCCGCCCTCGTCGAAGTGCAGAGCGACGAGTACGGAGGCGGCCGCGCAGAGCGAATGCATTCGCGTCTTTTTGCCGACACCATGCGGGCTGTAGGTCTTTCGGACCGCTACGGCCACTACATCGATTCTGTTCCCGCGGTAACGTTGGCGTCGTTGAATGCTCTCTCGCTCTTCGGTTTTCATCGCCGCCATCTCGGAACGCTGGTCGGGCACCTGTGCGCTGTCGAGACCACGTCTGCGCTGCCGAGCAAACGATACAGCGCAGGACTGCGCCGACTCGGATTCGGTTCGGACGCGACACTGTTCTACGACGAGCACGTGGAAGCGGATTCCGTTCACGAACAGATCGCCGTTCGGGAACTTGCCGGCGGTCTCGCCTCTTCGCAGCCGCACCGCACTGATGACATCTTGTTCGGCGCCGCAGCGTGCCTGGCGTTCGACGATCTTCTCGGCGATCACCTCACATCGAGTTGGGAGAAGGGCAAGACTTCGTTGCGCGAATGATCACGAGTTGTTCGATTTCCTGACCGGTGGTGATCAACCCTCGTGCCTCGAGCATGGTGCGCCTCTCGCGCATCACGGGCCCGAAGGGAACGTACTTCCGGGCTGAAATCTCTACGGCCATACCGTGTTCTTCGAGTATCGCCTCGGTCTTGTCGACCCCACACAGCACCGATTGCAAGAGAAGCAGTGTGCCGCCCGGGACGAGCACCTCGTGAACGGTGGCTGCGATCCTGTCGATGAGGGCGCGTCCGTCCTTGCCTGCGTCCCAAGCACGTTCGATTCCAGCGGTAGGGAGATCATCTGCAAGAGCAGGGACGTACGGCGGGTTGGAGATCACCAGATCGAAGAGTTCGCCGTGCACCGCCTCGGTGAGGTCGCCACGACGGGAGTCGATCGAGGTTCCGTTGAGGATCCCGTTGAGACGAGCATTGGCACACGCTCGGCGAGATATGTCGACCCCGACGACGTGGCCTGCGCCTGCCGCGGATGCCGCGACAGCGAGGGCGCCGGTCCCCGTGCACAGATCCAGCACCCGACTGCGAGCGGTGAGGCGCTCGAACAGCAGCGCATCCGCCAGTAACGACGTGTCGTGTTGCGGTGGATACACACCAGGTAAACGCAGGATCATCATCGGCTCCTCTTTTTCAGGCGACATCGCACATCGCTGCGTGCGGCTACCCAGGAACCTCGGATTTCATGCAACATCGAAGCAAAGACCGCCTGGAACGGTTACATCGCCGCAATTTGCGGAGTAGACCTGAATCATGACAGGCAATGCGGACACCCCACAGGGAGCCGCGGCGTTTGCTTCCGCAGCAGATTCGCTCGACACCCTCGCCGAAGCGATTGCCGGACTCCGGTCCACTCTGAACACGGACGCGCATCTCGACTCCATGCTCCAACGTCTGGCCGAGACGGCGGTCAAAGCGCTGCCGGATGCCGATGCTGTCAGCGTGACGGTGCTGTCCGCCGATGGCCCACGAACTGCTGCATCTACCGCGGACTACCTTTCCGCGATAGACGATGCCCAGCATTCCGCCGATCGTGGTCCGTGCGTTGACGCCGCGCGCACCATGTCGTCGGTTCGGTCGAAGGTGGGTGATCACGACGACAAATGGCCGGAATTCACCGCCGAGGCCCGGAAACAAGGTGTCCGGTCCTACTTGTCCGTGCCGCTCACCATGGGCGAAGGAAGCACCGAACTTCTCGGCGCGTTCAACGTCTACGGATTCGCCTCGACAGAGTTCAAGCCCTTCGACGAAGAGTTGATGAAATTGTTCACCGCCGGTGCGGGCGCGGCGATCGCAGATTCACGACGCTGGCGTCAGGCACACGAGCACATCGAACAGTTGCACTGCGCCATGGAATCTCGTGCCGAGATCGAACAAGCCAAGGGCGTGCTGATCGCCATCCACGGCATCGACGCCGACGAAGCATTCAGCCGGCTCGTTCAGCAATCGCAGCACACCAACGTGAAACTGCACGAGGTGGCCCGGATGCTCGTCGATTCGGTGCGCCACCGCCGGTTCTGAAGATTCTTCGGTGCAAAACCCCGTTTTGCACCCGAAAGCACAGTCGCAAAACCCCGTCTTGTACCCCGCCGGCACATCTCTCAAACGTATCCAGAGATGTTTCACCGAAACAGTTTTCGACCTGCACGGCTGCTGGCGGTCGCGCGGCGGCACCCGTCCGAAATGTGGTTATCTGTTGAGAACCGGGACGAAAGAAGACCCGACCGTACCAGGGTGAGGAAAGGATCGTCACTGTGCCAATCGACCAGGTTCTTGTCGTAGTTCCCGCCCACAACGAAGCCGAAGACCTCCCCAATTGCCTTCGTGCACTCGCAACAGCGGCGTCGGCTTGCGTTGTCCCCGTCCGAGTGGTTGCCGTCCTCGACAACTGTTCGGACGGAACCGCGGGGGTCATCCCCGACGGGGTGGAAGTACTCCGCGTCGAGCATCAGAACGTCGGCCGTTCGCGAGCGACGGGTTTCTCTGCGTTCGGCTCGGATTTGGGGGCCTCAGCGTGGTTCGCCACGACCGATGCCGATTCGGTGGTAGGCCCCACCTGGATTGCGCGCCAATTGGAGTATGCGCGTACTGCGGACGTCGTCGCGGGCACCGTTCGCATCGCAGACTGGGAAGGCCATCCGCACTCCGTTCGCGAACGGTACGAACGTATGTACCACGCACATCCCTATGGTCGACACGGTCACGTCCACGGTGCCAACCTCGGTGTCCGCGCCGATATGTACTGGGACGTCGGAGGATTCTGCGATCTCGAAGAAGACGAGGATGTCGATCTCGTCCGGCGGTTGAGCGAGGCCGGTGCCTGTATCGCGTGGGCAGAGGACATTGCGGTCACCACGTCTGCGCGTCTCGACGGCCGAACTCCGGGCGGCTTTGCCGGACATATCCGTAACCTGGGTGGTACGACCGCCGATAACGAAGAAGCGGAGCTGGCACGATGAAACGACTACACACACTCCTGGACGCAGGTGGACTGTACTTGCCGCTGCCCGGCGGCGGCGCGACGGCCGCACGGTGGACCTCCCTGGCAGAGCTCACACGGGAGAATGTGGTTCTCGGCCGGATGGCTGAGGCTCACACCGATGCCGTCGCGATACTCACCGAACTCGACGGACCGGATCCCGAACCCGGGCAGCTGTGGGGAGTGTGGGCGGCCGAGCCACCCCAACCTGTGGTGAATGCGTCTGAGCACGTGGGGATCTGGACGCTCACCGGTCGCAAGTTGTGGTGTTCCGGCGCCAACACCTGCACGCATGCACTGATCACCGCCTTGGTCGACGGTGTCCCCTCCCTCTTCGCGGTCGAGCTCGGACTACCTGGGGTGCATCCCGTTCCCGATTCGTGGAAGGCCGTCGGTATGGCCGAAAGCGACTCCAGCGCGGTCGACTTCGACATGGTTCCGGCCATACCGGTCGGGACGGCAGGCGACTACCTGAGCCGCCCGGGGTTCTGGCACGGCGCGATCGGCGTGGCTGCATGCTGGTACGGCGGCGCCTGCGGCGTCGCTGATCCGTTGTACGACAAGGCTGCAAGCAGCGAAGACCCCTACGTACTCGCACACCTCGGTGCGGTCGATGCAGCGCTCGCCGCAGCGCGCAACGCGCTCGCAGTCGCGGCGGCCGAGATCGATGCGGATCCCTTCGACGAAAATGCCGAGGCCATGCATCGGGCACTCCGTGTGCGCGCAATTGTCGAGCGCGCCGCTACCGAGACCCTGGATCGGGTGGGACGCGCTCTCGGCGCCGCACCGCTCTGCATGGACGCCGCGCACGCCGCACGGGTAGCCGATCTCACCGTCTACTTGCGGCAGAGTCACGCCGAGAAGGATCTCGCCGAGCTGGGCCGGATTGCAGCCAAGGGGAAACGGCCGTGGTGAACTCGAAACTGTTCGCGCAGAAACCTGTCGACGACGGCGGTACTCCCGAATCGACATGGCGGGAGTGGGGAAGAAGTTTTCCGGAACTGGATCTCACCGGATGCTCACGATTGATCATCGTCGCTCCCCATCCCGACGACGAAATACTCGGTCTGGGCGGAACCGCTCTTCTGGCAATACTTTCCGGCATCAGTGTTCAGGTCGTATCTGTCACCGACGGCGGAGCTTCGCATCCCGATTCACCGACCGTGACTCAGCCCGAGATGGAACGCCGTCGACGGTCCGAGTCGGATCGGGCAGCGCGTGTCCTCGGAATTCCCACACCGGTTCGATTGAGCATCCCGGACGGAAAGATCGGCGAGAACCGACAGGAGTTGACCGACCGCCTCAGCTCGATTCTCGGTGATTCCTCGGCGGATACCTGGTGCGCCTCCACGTGGCGCGGGGACGGCCACCCGGACCACGAAGCCACCGGAGACGCGGCGGCGAGGGCGTGCGCGGACACTGGATCGCGATTGATCGAGTATCCCATCTGGGCGTGGCATTGGGCCGCGCCGGATCATGCGGCAGTCCCGTGGGAAAGAGCACGAAAGGTGACCTTGCCCTCCGACGTTCAGGCTGCGAAATCTGCTGCCACCAATGAGTTCACTTCACAGATCGCTCCGCTTTCCGATCATCCCGCGGATGCACCCATCCTCCCCCGCCACGCGATGGAACGATTACTGAGGCCGTACGAGACGGTGTTCGTATGAGCGATCGTGAACTCCCCGCGGATTACTTCGCCAAGATGTATGCCGCACAGTCCGACCCATGGGATTTCGAATCCCGCTGGTACGAGCAGCGGAAGTACGCACTCAGTGTCGCTATGCTCCCGAAACCTCGATACCGTCGCGCATTCGAACCGGGGTGCTCGATCGGGGTTCTCACCGAGAAGTTGTCCGAGCGCTGCGACAGCGTTCTCGCCACCGACATCGTCCCGACCGCACTCGAGAGCGCTCGAGCGAGGCTTACCGGACATGACTCCGAATTTCGGCTCTGGGCGTTGGGTGACGACTGGTCCGACGAAACCTTCGACCTCGTCGTCATCAGCGAAGTCGGCTACTACCTGACCTTCGAAAAGCTCATCGAGGCAATGCTGCAGGTCGTCGAGCATCTCGAGCCTGGCGGAACGCTGCTGTGCGCCCATTGGCGTCACGTCGTACCGGAGTACCCGCAAAACGGTGACGCCGTTCATTCGGCTGTGCGCCAGACGCCGGGGTTGGCGCAGTTCGCGTCGTACCAGGACGAGGACGTGCTGATCGATGTCTTCGTGAAGGGTCCGCCGTCACCACCGTCGGTAGCTCGTTCCGAAGGTCTGATCTAGTAGACCTGTGCGCGGTTGAGGAGTGTGGGGACTCCTCGACCGCGCACGGGGGTCAGTCTCGCTGCTCCAACGCGAGGTCCGTATCCGACTGCAGTTCACCGACTTCGGACTTCAGGATCCGCATCGACCTGCCGAGGCCCCGGGCCGCGTCGGGCAGCTTCTTCGAACCGAACAGCACCACGAGCACTACTGCGACGATCGCCCAGTGAGTCGGGCTGAGCGCGCCCATCAGGCGGGTTCCTTGCCGTCGGGGTACACCGCATCGACCTCTACCTCGACGAGCCAACCGGCAACGGGCAGTCCGGCAACCTCGAGGGCGAAGCGGGTGGGCCGGGCGCTGTTTCGCTCGATCGGAGCGATCGGCTCGGCCGTGCCCATCGGCACCAACTCGGTGTCACCCGTGTCGAGATTGGTGTTGGCGAAGAACTGCCGGTACGCGCGATTCCATCCGGTGTAGTCGGCCTTGTCCGATCCCGGCGCGTTGTCGAGGAAGACGCGCATCGTCACGACGTCTTCGAGACTCAATCCCTGAGCTTCGAGGTTGTCGCGGATCTTCTTGAGTACATTGATGCCCTGCGCCTCGGTGACGGTGACACCGGTCGGCAGAACACCGCCGGAGAACTGACCGTCGATGTACGACTCCGGCGAACCTTCCGGCGCCGCCTTGTTTCCTGCCGACGGACCGATGCCGCTGGTCTTGTAGATTGCGGTGTCGCCGCCGATCGCGACGCCCTGAGCGATCATCGGGTTTGCCTGCCCCGCTTCGAGAATCGATTTCGAGACGAACGAACTCGATGTGGTCTCGGCGTCCGCCTCGTCAGACGAGCAGGCAGTGGCGAAGCCCAGTAGCGTAGTGGCGGCGAATGCCGCTGCAAGGACCTTGGTTCTGCGAGATTTCATGATGTGACCTCCAGAGAAAGTGATGGAAAACGAAGCACGTCAGGCAGTTTGCGCAACACGCTGATGCAGGTGGGTCACGACGTCCTGCGCGGACGTGAAGGCCCCGTGCTGCCAGGCGATGGCATTGGAGAGGTGATCGCCGGCGAAGTAGATCCGGTCGACGGGTTCGAGCAGCTTGGTGTACTCGGGAGTTGCCATGCCGCCGTGGGAATCTCCCGCGCCGGCCCATGATGCCCAGGCGGATTCCGAATACTTGGTGCGACGCCAGCTTCCGGAGAAGGACGACGAGATGTCGCGAGTGTATTTGTCGCCGTGGATTTCTGCGCCTTCGGCGATGGCCTTGGCCAGCCGCTGACGGTGGGTGAGCGATTCGAAAGCCTGTTGACGCTTACCCGAGCTGTAGTACGCGACGACGACGCCGCGGTCGGAGTTGTAGTGGTCGTAGGGGAACATGATCTGGGAGATGTCGCGGTCGGTGTTGGACGCGCCGCCGTAGATGCGGTCCTCGGTCTCCCACCACCGACGCGAGTATTCGATACCGAGCTTGCCCGACGACGACGGCTTGGCTGCATCCAACGCGAGCAGGATGTCGGAGGGCAGGTTGTTGTTCAGCCGCTTGATCAGGTGCGGTGGGATCGTGCAGATTGCGTAGTCGGCGGTGATCGACTTGGATTTGCCGTCGACGACGTAGTCGACGGTGACGCCTTCCGGCACGTTCTTCATGCCGCTGACTTCGGCGCCGAACTCGATGTTGTCCATCCCGATCGCGTCCTGGAACTTGTAGTAGATCCGGTCCATGCCGCCGACGGGGGTCATCATCGTCATGGCCTGGTCGTAACCGAACTCGAAGGAGAATGCACGCCCGATGCCGCCCTGGATGACATCGCTCATCCCGAATGGTTCGATCTCGGTTCCGAAGTTGAGGCCGGCGCCCGGCTCCGCGGAGTGCCCTCGACGCGAGGATCCGACGTAGCGGCCGTCACTGGAGAGATCACCGAAGTCGGTGAGGAAGGACGAGAGTGCTTCTTTGTCTTCCTTGCTCAAGACCTGGTCGAGAGCGCCCTGATTGGTGGCCTTCTGCAGCAGCTCGGACATGTATCCGTAGGTGTCGGCTTTGGCTGCTCGGTAGGTTATCGACTGATTCGCCAGCGGCTTGTTGCCGGTGTAGTTGACGAAGGTGTTCGCGTTCTGGTTTCCGAACATCTGCAGTTCGACGCCCAGTTCGCGGCAGTAGTCGATGGTGTTGTGATTTTGCGGAATACGCGTCGCACCGAGGTTGTAGAAGTGCCCCTCGGAGAACGAACAGGTCTGTGTCTCACCGTTCAGGTCGGTTTCTTCGGTGCCGTTGCGGATCGACCACACCCGACCACCCGGGCGGTTGCGTGCTTCGAGGACGGTGACCTTGTATCCGGCCTTCTGCAGTTCGTAGGCGGAGCACAGCCCGGACGGTCCGCCGCCGAGGATCACGACGGAGTGATTTCCCTTGACCTTTCCGATCAGGTCACCCGCAGCAGGTGCCTGAAATCGCCTCGGCGTCGACGCCACTGCCGGCGCCAGGCCGATGGACGACATAGCACCGAGTGCCAGGCCGGCGCCGCCGGTGATTCCCAGGCTGCGCATGAAAGATCTACGTGTGTATGGCATTCGAGCTCCCCAGTGTGCTCCCGGTGACCCGGGTGGTTGGTGTTGAACACAGACTTCAGGAGCGTTGGGTCCGGAACTTGACGCGCAGGAAACAGTCGGTGGGGACCGAGTGAGAAACGTGCGAGCGTTCGCATCTTGCTCTCTCACCCGAGTGCGATCAGCGGAAGCATGCCCGCAATATCGGCGTTACAGAACCGGACTAGCGTGACGCGACATGTCCGCTCTAACCGAAGCCATCGCGCGGTCCTTCACCACGCGCGAGAAGCAGCCCCCGGCGCGATCACCGCTGCGGGCGTTGGGCCGTCGGCAACTCTCGGGCGCCGAAGTGCTGGCCCAGTCGGTGGCAACCACTGCCCCTGCTGTGTCGATGGTCGTTCTGCCCGTCACCATGCTGACACACGGCCGATTGTTGAGCGGGATGATCACCATCATCGCGGCCACCGTGCTGGTGACGCTCATAGCCTTCTGCGTTTCGCAGTTCACTCGCCGAATGGCTGCGTCGGGCGGATTGCACAGCTTCGTCTTTCGTGGCCTGGGCACCCGGGCAGCATTGACCACCGGCATCGCCATGCTGGTCAAGTACGTCGGCAGCGCGGTGATGACGCTCTATCACGGCGGACAGGCCGCAATCGCATTGCTCGGCTTCGCGGGTGTGCACGTGGACAAGACTTTTCACGTCATCGCGCTCTATCTGGGGATAGCCTTGCTGATTCTCGGCGCTCTCGTGCGAAGTGTCAGATTTGCCGCGCTCGCGATCCTCGTCGTCGAAAGCTGTTCACTTCTGTTCATCGTCGGGCTCATGATCCTGGGCGGTTCCGGAAGTCAACAAGCACAGATCGTTCCACCCACCTCCGGCCACGGGTTGTTACTCACCGCCCTGGCTGCCGTGTTCGCTCTCGCCGGATTCGAGAGCGCGGCCTTCTTCGGCCCCGAGGCCCGTCGCCCGCTGGTAACCGTCACCCGCACAGTCCTTCTCACTCCGATCATCTGTGGATCGCTCTTCATCTTCGCGGGCTGGGCCGCTTGGTCCGGGCGCAGTGACACCCTCGTCAACGCCTATCTCCACGGAACGGCGACGGGCGTGAGCCCCGGTGTCGTGATCGCGCTCAACGTCGGTCTGGGGTGCTCGTGGCTGGCGTCCTCGATGGCGTCATCCAATGCTGCGTCACGCCTGGTCTATTCGTTCGGTGTCGAGCGCCTACTCCCCCGCCGGTTCGCCTCGGTTCACAGTGCCTTCCGTACGCCCTACTTCGCATTGACTACCGTGGTCTGCACCGTCCTGCTGGGCGGCGGAACCTTTGCCGTTCTCGGGCGCGGAGAAATCTTCGACGACGTTCGACTGACTGTTCGCGGCGCCGTCATCGTGGCCTATGCACTGGCGGCTATCGCATCCGTTGTCTTCCTGACACGGATCGGCGAGCACACTCCCGGCGTTCTCGCGGCCGCGTCGTGTGGCAGTGGTGCCGGAGCGATAGTCCTCGGTTACCTGGTTTATGCCAACACGATCGACCACGCGTACGTTGCACCGATCGCCGTGCTCGTGATCCTGACTTCGGGCACACTCTGGCAGTTCTACCTGCGACGCCGAAGCCCCAAAAGTCTGCTGCACGTCGGCGCTTTCGACAGTCCCGAAACCGAGGACGTACTACCAGGAGCTGGGGTGTTCGCCACCGACGCAGCCGGAAACATCGTGCTGGTGGGCGAGCCGACTGCCGGCGCCCGCTGATGGTGGGCCGACCACGCGACCTCGGTGGGCACGAACCCCGAGCGGTTCAGCGCGCCCTTGCCCTCCTCGAGTCGGCGGCCAGGCTCGGATCGGGAGCCACCGCCAAGGACATTGCCGCCCTGGCCGACATCCCACCTGCCACTGCGTATCGGTTACTCAACATCCTTGTCGCCGACGGTTACCTGGTTCGGATCGCCGACCTCTCCGGCTTCGCACTAGGCCGACGCACCCGTGAATTAGCCGGGGCTGCCGCCGAACCCACACCCATCGACAATTCGGTGCTCCTCGAAGAACTCCGCGAGCAGCTACGGTTCGGCGTCTACCTCGCGTCGTTTGCAGAAAACAGAATTCGGCTCGTCGATCGCGATCCCGACCACGAACTCAGTGGTGAACGGACACTGGTCACAGCC
>NZ_LVCT01000734.1:0-13113 GCF_001647205.1 Rhodococcus sp. EPR-134 | reverse complement strand
CGGCGACCAGTTGGAACTCGAACTCTCGCGGATCCGGCGCGGTGAGGCCGCCCGTGAGGTCGACGAGATTCGTGTCGGACGCTCCGCCGTCGCCGTCCCGATCCACGACGCGGAAAGGTGTGTCGTCGGTGCCTTGGCTGTGATAGGTCCGACCGGCAGACTTTCCGTCGACGACGTAGACCTGGTCGTGCTGTTGCGGGAGTACGCGGAACGCATCGTTGCACCGACGATGTCGAAGGCAAGCTGAAAATCAGAGGCCGAACACACGTTTGGCAAAGCCGAGATGCTCGTCAGCCCAGCCGATGACGCCGAGCGTGGAATCGAGATTCTGCGGCGGAGTGCGCACCAAGGTGTCGCGTCGGACGAGTCGGTCGAAATCGACCTGAGCGCGGTCGAACTGGACCCCGGCCGTGACCATGATGTTCGCCAGTTCTTGCGCCATCACCCCGTACGCGACTGTCGTGGGATGAACGCCGTCGAGCGAGAAGAGGCCGCCCGATGCGCGGCCGCCGCGACCGTCGGCGGAGAGGAACAGCGAGTCCGGCACGGGTTGCAAGTCGGTCAGTGCTTTGGGGAGGGGGTACGGCGTCCACCATGACGGCCGCGCATTGACGTCGGTGACGTAGCGCCGTGAGGCCACGCGCTCGAGCAACCCGGCAATATCGCAGAGGTACCAGTCCTTCCCCACCCGACGGGCATTCGCGACGGCTTGCTCGATTCCGTCGTTGTACATGTCGATTGCGCTGTCGACGGCCCATGCCTGCGCGCCGGTGATGTGTTGATCGCGTTGTGGGTCGAAGTCTGTGTCGCGCACCCACGGTCGCGCGTAGTACGGGAAATAGCGGGATCCGATTTCGATCTTGCCGCCGAGCCCGTGGGCGATCGGTGCGATGGTCACGTGTGGGACGGTGCAGAGGATGACGTGCTGGGCGTTGATCTTGCGGATCGCGGCCAGCACCTCGGCGTACTCCGACGCGAAGTGCTCGGGCTGCCACACCGTGTATTCGCGCTTGCCGTCCGGGTCACGGAAGTTGTTGCCGCTCCACTCGACTCGGAGTTCGGTGACGGTGCGGAGCGCATTGTTGGCCCCGAGAAAGACGATCAGAGTTTCGATGCCTTCCTTGCCCAGTTCCGCTGCTGCGTCGAACGCGGTCATACGCTTCTCGGCGTCGGAGCCTCGCGGCAGAACCCGCAGTGCGGCGCGCTCACCGTTGTTCTCGACGATCTGGCTGATCAAATCGTCGTGCGGTTGGTGAAGAGCATCCTCGCAGCCCTGCGCCGTCTTGGTCAGAGCGTCACGAAGATCCCACCCGTACACCGAGAGGTTGTGGTTGATTGCCGAGAACGTCGGCGCCTCACTGCCCGGTCCGCGTTCCCAGTAGTCCTCCACCTGATCCATGAACGCACGTGCAGCAAAGAGTGCGAGCGGAACCTCCCAGAGGTCGAGCCGTGGGCCGAAGCGCTCCTCGAGGGTGCGGAGCAACAGTTCGATGTTGAGCGGAAGCCCGCCCGGGCCGCCGTAACGGGGAAAGCGGAACTGGTCGAGCCGGCCCAGCTGGTGAGCAATGATCGCCGGATACGACAGATCGGTATTGAAGATCGCCCCGCTCTGGAATCCCTGCGACAGCGAATCGCCGATGACCACCAACCGGTGGGGAGCATCTCCCCCTGGCGGAACTACCGGAATCCCCACTGTGGGATCGAACTGCGGAACCCTTGGTCCGCCGGCGGCCGCGGCCACGACGTCGTCGGGAGTATCGGATGGAAGTTCCATGCCCACTCACCTCCGGAAAAGTCCAGCTGGTCAGCTGATCAGTGGTGGCTTACGTCGATCGGCATTGTCCTGCTCCGATTGCTTCTCGATCGACCTGACAACCTCGTCGGCCCACTGTTGATTTCGCCCGTCGAATTCCGCGCGGTCCCGACGCGCGATACCCCGCCCCACCAGGATGGCAATCGGAATGGAACACACGACCCATACGAGTAGTACGCCTCCGACAATCCACCACATAACCAGTAATTGTGCCCGATTCGACGACTGTTGTGCTCCAGGTCGAAACATCTGTCCGAATCGTGGCGGTCAATCCAGGTGAGCGCGCAGGTCAGAAACGATCTGCGTCGACGGTTTCACGGGCTTTGCGAACCTGATTCCAACCACGAGCGGCGATGCCGAAGGCAACAAGCGACATCAGATCCGAGACCGTCAGACCGTGTTCTCTGTTCAACGACCACAAGACCTGACCTTCCAGCGGTCCATTGAAGAACAGCCACGCCACCCCTGCACAGGCGGTCGCAACAACACTGGCTTTGGACGGCTTCATCAAACACACGGTGCTGGTCACGAACAACAAGTTCATGAAAACCAGACCGTAGAAAATTCCGATCATCCGACTCCCCCCGAAGTTCGTTCGTTCAGCCGCGGTTGAAGTTCAGGTACGCCTTCGACGGTGTCGGGCCGCGCTGGCCCTGGTATTTGGATCCGGCCTCGGAGCTTCCGTAGGGGAACTCTGCAGCGCTCGAGAGCTTGAGCAGGCAGAGCTGTCCGATCTTCATTCCCGGCCAGAGCGTGATCGGCAGGTTTGCGACATTGGACAGCTCCAGTGTGATGTGGCCGCTGAAACCCGGGTCGATGAAGCCGGCGGTGGAGTGCGTCAAAAGGCCCAGGCGCCCGAGGCTCGACTTACCTTCGAGACGGCCGGCGAGGTCGTTCGGCAGTGAGCACACTTCGAGAGTCGAACCGAGAACGAACTCGCCGGGATGAAGCACAAACGGCTCGCCCTCTGCCGGTTCGACCAGGCTGGTCAACTCGTCCTGGCGAAGTGCCGGGTCGATGTGCGTGTACCGCGTGTTGTTGAAAACCCGAAACAGACCGTCGAGGCGCACGTCGACGCTCGACGGTTGCACCATGGAGTCGTCGAAAGGGTCGATACCCAGACGTCCAACGGAGATTTCGGCACGGATGTCACGATCGGAGAGCAGCACAGGTAGAGGTTACCGGTTCTGCGGGCAGTGCCGGCCCATCGCCGGGGCGATCACACTGTGGTTACCGAACACGATGCGCGGGTTCTGGACTCCCACGGGAGAGCCCAGCCCCACCTATCTCAAGTTCTCCATCCCGAAAGGTGTTCCTGCGCAAAAATTTTGGGCAAATCATTTACCGAAGGCGCCGACTTCGACACGCCTGTGTTGATCAATGGCGGCCGGGGACACCGCCGCTTGAAAGCTCGTCTGATAATGTTCGGAAAGCACGTTGATCGGCGGTGAAAACACGTCCGGTCGGCTGCGACGCCGATGTAGTTCAATGGTAGAACATCAGCTTCCCAAGCTGAATACGCGGGTTCGATTCCCGTCATCGGCTCCACAGATTCTCCGCAGTTCAGAGCCCTTTTGAGGCAGTCGAACTTCGCTTGTTTGGGACCCAATCCTGTGACAGGTACACGGCAGGTACACAACCCCTCCATTCAGTGATCAGTCAATGTGAATCCAACGAAAATGGGGGTGCTAGAGGACCGCGTCTCGGAATTCTGCAGTTCATCGATGCAGTCCGACTGGTCGTCCCCCGGCCTGAATCGGTGTCCATTGCGCGCACTGTCAGGAGAGTGCTGTCGACCTCGAAGCCGATGGTCGCCGGTACCTCGGTTCGTTTGCCGTCCATCAGTGATTCGAGCGCGACTACCAACCGATGGGGTTGGAAACTGTCTCCGCTCGGACTCCGCGCGCTTATCAGTTGAAGTTTTTGAAACCGATCTGCCGTAGCGCACCCGGACACCGGGGACCACAACTCATGCAAGAATGCAGATCTTCTCACAATCACAACTGTGAAAATACCCAAGTCCGTCAAAAATCACCTTCGAAAAGAATCAAGTACGTATTCTTCCTAAGTATCGGACGCCCTAACCGTAAGTGCCAATGTACGACCTCGCTCTGCACATTGAAAAACTCACCAACCTACATCTTGTGCCTGCTCGGATCATCCATGGATCAACCCATACACTCCGGATCCAGAGAGCCGGATAAAGCTCGAAGAAATACGCCAGTTTCGAGGACTGTCACATTAGCGTCGTGCTACCTTCCCGAAGATCTTTAGAACCGGCAGATTGGCCCCAATTCGATAGAAGGCCGTAAGTGTCCAGAGTCGAAACCTTATTCCCCGCAGCATCGCAGCGCCTTCCCTGGTTATGACGTTCGGAGCTACGGCTTCTCACGGAACTCCCAAACCGGGCAACTTTGGCGCAGGTGCTTCTGGTGGACCTTGGTTGGTGGACTACAACTCCTCGAATCGCCTCGGATATATCAGGACAGTCACCTCATTCGGTCCAGGCTCGCCCGCTTACATTGCAGGTCCCAATTTCGATAGCAGGACATCTGCCCTGTATGCAGTAGCGAATCTTGCCGGGCCCTAGACGGAGCGAGGAGGTGAATTCAAATGGATAACGTCCTCTTTGCTATCGTCAACATGATCGTGGCGATGGCGAACGGTTCCACGATCCCCTTCTCATTAGAAGGCGCAGGGCCACTAACCGCTCCCGACTTGTAGAGAAGATCGGCCGACCGCATGTGGATGACATTTTCAGCTCTGCCTGAAACCTGCATATCAGAAGATGCGTGGATCGTGCGGTGGTCACAAACATAAGCTCCCCTACCTGGCCAGGAAGGGGAGCTTATGTTTGACAGGTCTCAAATAGTCGGTCGAGGCCGCCCCGAATAGGATCAGCAACCGAATGTCACAGCGCCGACTGGTTTGATCACGCGAGTGTGCACCGTGAGCAGAATTCACACAGAGGTCGATTAATGTGCATCTGCTGAATCAGCCTCCTCAGCTCCGTTTGATCGAATACGTCTGCTGGCTCGAGTGCCCTTGCTACGGGGAGGCAAGCTACCGATCTCGGACGCGGGCGCTGTCTCTTGATGTTGATGTTGACCACGATGGACCTGTACCTAGTTGGCACTGACCAATTTAGGTCGTCGAACAGGTAGCCGGTGGAAGCGCTTCGGTCTTCGGCCTGATCACGAGCGGCCGCTATGTGGTGAGAATCGGTCGGTCTCCTCTTGAAATGTAGTCGGCGAATCGTTCAATTCCTGCTTGTGAGAAGCTTCCTCGACCTGCGCGTCTAAGTGCGGCTTCGACGAATGGGAGCGGTTTCCTGCGGTATGTGCGGTAGATGCTGTCGAGTACTGGTTGCAGTGCCCGGCGTGCGAGGTCTGCTGTTTCCGGGTCTGAACCCCCGAATTTCACTGTCACATTCGGCATAGATACCCCTGCTGGTCGAGTGTCCGATTCCCTGGCCGGAAGCGTACGTATCGGGATTGCAAATCAGTACAGAAACACCAAAACGGGGCGCTAAGTCCCTACTTGCGGTGGATACGACTCCGTCTTTGGGTTGACGAAAAGGGGCCCGACCGCCGCGTGCGGTCCGGCTTCCGTTCTACGACTACGGGTTACGCCCCTAAGCCGAGGCTGGTGGTTTCGCCTGCTTCACGGGTGGGTGGCGAACTGCCGATGCTGACGGGTGTTTGCGTCAACACATAGCGAACTCTCCATCGACAACGTCCATGCAGAATGACCCCCGCGACATAGTTGCCGCCTTCGACGAGGTGGCCGAATTCATTGAGGCGATAACTACCGGCCACCCGAAGGTGCCCCGTCCCGTGGTCGACCACCTAGATCGGCGGTTCCATGGTTTCGAAGAAGCTCAATGCCTGTGCGCAACGCCCCGGGATCTGGAAGTCGTAGCCGGTCTGCATCCAAGCTGTTCCATCAGCCTCTGCGATGAATGTCCCGATAGGCAGCGCTCGGAGACCCAAGTCATCGGTGCCAGATTCCGCGATCTCATTGCCAACATGCCCCACGATGTTCTATGGTTCATTACATGAGTAATGAACCAGTGAACATCGGGCATCGATCATCGTGATCGACGACGGACGACCACTGTTCCAGCAGATCGCCGAGCAGATCGAAGGCTCGATCATCGACGGCTCCCTGCCGGAAGACGGGCAGGTGCCCTCAACCAACGAACTGGCGGCGTTCCACCGAATCAATCCGGCGACGGCAGCCAAGGGCCTCAATCAGCTCGTAGGCGAGGGGATCCTCTACAAGAAGCGGGGAATCGGAATGTTCGTCACGGTCGGTGCCCGCGACGCACTCAGGTTCAGACGCCGAGAAGCGTTCGCGCGCCAGTACATCGAGCCGCTGGTCGCGGAGGCCGACCGGCTCCAGATTTCCCTCGGCGAACTCAAATCCATGCTGGACGACTGGAAGGCGGACCGATGAACGCAAGCACGACAACGACCGAGCCCCGAGTCAGGCGTTTCGACGAAACTGAACTTGTCGCCTCGATGCGCTCCGTGGACAGAAAGTACGGGGATGTCGACGCGCTCGCGGACGTCTCGTTCGAGATCAGCCGCAACAAGATCTACGGCCTACTCGGCCGTAACGGCGCAGGCAAGACGACGATCATGCAGATACTGACCGGGCAGGACCTGCACACCCGCGGCGACGTCGAGGTATTCGGCGCTGCCCCGTTCGAAAATGCCGACGTACTGGCGAACGTGTGCTTCGTCAAGGAAAGCCAGACGTACCCCGAAGACCTCAAGGTCAAGCACGTACTCGTCGCCGCCGGCCATCTACTCCCGAATTGGGACCACGCGTTCGCCGAGACACTGCTCGACGACTTCCAACTTCCCCTCTGTCGCAAGGTGAAGAAGCTTTCACGCGGCATGCGGTCGGCATTGGGGGTGATCATCGGACTCGCCTCCCGCGCGCCCCTGACGCTTTTCGACGAGCCGTATCTCGGTCTCGATGCCGTTGCACGCCAACTGTTCTACGATCGCCTGCTTGCGGACTACGCCGAACATCCTCGCACTGTGGTGCTTTCGACTCACCTGATCGACGAGGTAGCCAATCTACTCGAGCACGTGATTGTCGTCGACGGCGGCCGGATTGTCGTCGACGCAGACGCGGATGCACTGCGTAGCCGCGCCGTGGTGGTATCCGGTCCCATTGATGCGGTGGATGCCGTTGCTGCGTCCGGCAGGGTCCTGCGCCGGGAGACACTGGGCGCCCACAGCCGAATCATGTTGCAGGCCGATGTGACAGAGACCGAGCGAAACCGACTGCGGGAGGCAGGAGTCCAAGTGGAACCGGCATCTTTGCAGGAACTTGTCATCGCGACTTCGACGCAGCGCAAGGAGATCACCGTATGAGTATCGCAACGACAGAGCCACGGACGGTCCCGAAGACGCCCGCTCGGTCCAGGATCGGTGCCGTCCTACAACTGCACACGGTCGCGTGGCCGTTGCTGATCGCCTGGCCGGTGGGCATCCTGTTGATCTCGTTCCTGATCAGCTTCACTATCTACGCGATCGTCGGGAACGAGGAGGGTGAGGGATTCACCGGCAGTGTGTTCTCGGTCTACGGTTTCGTGCTGGCGTTCTACCTCCAGTCGATGACGCAGACGTTCCCATTCGCGCTCGGACTGAGCGTGACTCGCCGCGAGTTCTTCACTGCCACCACGGTTATGGCGCTGGCACAGTCCGCAGTCTTCGCAATCGCGCTGCAACTGCTGTCCGTGCTGGAGTCCGCCACCAACGGCTGGGGTGTGCACATGCGCATGTTCGGCATCGCACGCTATTTCACCGACAACACCGCCGTACAGTTGCTCGCACTGTTCGCGACGCTGCTGCTGACCAGTTCGATCGCAATGCTGGCAGGTGCTATCTACCAGCGGTGGAGGATCACCGGTCTACTCGCCTCCCTCACCGGGCTTTTCGGCTTGCTCGGCTTGTCAGCGATCGCGATCACCTGGGCTGGGTGGTGGCCGGCGATCGGTTCGTGGTTTGTCGATACTCCCCGAGTGGTACCGATGGCACTACTCCCTCTGGCCCTTGCCATCGCGTGCATCGCCGGAGCCTGGGCGACGTTGCGTCGAGCAACGCCGTGACCGCGCAATCATGTGCGACGCCACATGTCGCGTCGTCTCGAAGTGCTCGTCGGATCAAACCCGTCTAGACAGCTCGTCCCCCTCCCTGAGTCAGGAAAGGGGGACGAACGTCGCAACAGGGTGCTATCTCGTCCCCGATTTGGTCCGCTCTACTGCCGAGCCACCCGCTCGACAAAACTCGAAGCCCGCAGCACCAGTTCATCTTTCCGGTTCTGGCGCGCAGCGGCGGCATCGTAGCCGGCATACGGGAGCGGGGGGTCGTTACGAACATTGGACGAGCACTGGAAGTCTCGGCAGATCAGTGTTCCGACCGTGCTGCCACGTCGACCGGCGGGCCCGGCCAACTTGGCGCCGTAGAAGACGACCTCGTTGGGGAGTCGCGTGTCGCGGCACCAGGAGCACTGGGCGCGCGATCGCGGAGTGGCCTCGGCTTGAACGAGCAAGACTCCGATGGTCTCCCCGTCGAGTGTCGGGACGATCGCGTAGGCGCGTCGGCCCATTTTCGGATCTCGCCAGCCCAGGTAGTCGAGAGCGTCGAAGTCGATGGTGCCGAAGCCGTCCGGCAGGGTGAGATCGGACTTCTCCTTACGACTCGCGTTGACGAGGCTGGAACGAATAGATGTATCGGTCAAAATGATCATGGGTGTATACCAATCGTGGCTCGGTGAAGGTGGGTACAGCTCATGGCCCGATCAGCACCAAGTGCTGTCGGGTCCGAAATGCGCTATCTGTCGCCGGCGAAGACGACGCCGACAACCCCCTCACGCCCATGGGGCGTCACCGTGTACGTATCCACACCGCGATGGTAGCTACAGGCCTGCGTTACAGGCCACTCGATTTATCAGTCACGCCATACCGCCGTGAACTCGTACCAAGGTCCGCCGAGGTGAGTTGCGGAGAAATCATCGAACCCCGATGGTGGGCCGCTGGGCGAGGACACCCACCCACTCGAGGTGATGAACATGCTGTCGTTGTCGATGAAGTAGACCTCATCCGGCCGCACGACATGGGCACTACTGATATCGAACTGGCCGATCTCGAGCTCTTCCACGGTCGATTCAGGCTGCTCCAAAAGACCAATCGCGATGGTCTCGAACTCTCCGCTCTTGTCGAGGAAAGTTGCCGGCGGCATCAGCAACACCAGAGCTACTGCAGCGATGACGGCGATCGGGGAGGACAGAATCCACCACGACCACCGCCGGTCCTGGCCAAGGGCATAGAGGGTGCGGATCGCCCACACCAGACCGACCACGATCAAGATGAGCAGAGCCGCGGCGCTGACGAGGAAGGGATCCAACCATCTGTACTCCCCGAACGGCGAAGGCCACCAACCGTAATGCCGGCAGACCAACGCAATGAGCGGAACAACGGTGAATGCCAAAAGAATCGGCCCCGGTGGCTTGGACGACTCCGGAGGGTCAGCTACCAACCATTCACCCAGCGACTTCGGCCTTCTCATCACCCCACCGTATCTGCAGGTCATGGCAAAACTCAGCTACACGGCGAATACCTTTGCAGTACACGCACTCTCGTTCCACTCACAACAACCAACGTAGCGATCGGCACTCTCGCCGCAACCGACACAGATGGACAAACCTCACAATTCGCAGATTCAACGTGCCGATCATGCGACAATCGGACGGTGAACGAGACCGCGAGTGGAGTTTCGCACCCGCACCGACCGCGACTGCTGAGCGTCGGCGTCCTACTCTCCGCCGCCCTCCTGTGGTCCACTCCCCTCGCCGCTGCCGCGCCCACCGAACCTGGGCCGGCCAGTTGCATATCATTCGGAACCGCCCAACTGCCACCAGGTGCGCCCTCCGGTGGAGGTCGAGTCGGGTTGGCAAACCTACCGACATTCACCGGTTCAACCGCCCCCAGCTCGGTCCAGATCCGCACGCCAACTACGCAATTCAATCGTTTCTGGGACTTCGCGCTAGTCGACCACGACTTACTCGCTCGGCCGCGAGAGCCAGGCGCATCAACGGCTCAACCGTGGCGTTTCGTGCCGATGCCCGGGTGCCTGCGTGGACGATTGGTCGGGATATCACTGGACGACGACGAACTCGTCGCTGTCGACGACAACGGCTGGATCTACACGATGGACAACGCATCCCAGGATCCGCTGGTGTGGAATTGGACCTCGGCATGGGGCGCACCGCTGTGGAGCGGTCCCGGCCGACAACTCCCCGGAGACCACCCGAACGGGTGGGCACTGAGCGTCTCGTCGCCTTGGGACAACCAAACTTTCACCGACGTCGCAGGACGGATTCACTTCGTCGGACTCGCCAAGATGACGATGATCCCCACGTTGACCGGGGACGGCAGCCGGATAACCTACGCGGACCCGTGGCTGCCCAACGACGACAGCTACGAGATCGGCGGCCCGCTCGGCGGGCGATTCCAGGCGGACTCGCTGTCGGCGGCCGGATCAACCACTTTCGTGATGAACAAGTACGGCGACATGTACACCCGCACATTTGATTTCGATTCTTCGGGATCGGACTCGATCTTCTTCCGCTACAGCTGGGAAGATCAGTCGGACAAGCCGTCGGCACCCAACCTCGTGGCCGAAACACTGGACCGCAGCACCGCCGCGATCCAACTTCCGGCCCCCGACTGGGTGCACCAGCCCAAAATTCCCGGTGAAGTTACATCCGCGATCAGTGTGCACTCACTCGGTCCCGGCCTGAACCGGCGGGAGTTGCGTGTCGAGGGTCTCCGCGGCGCCGAATCCGGCTTCTGGCACAAGGATCTCGTCGGCGGCGACTGGGAGTTCACACCGACCGGCGCGTCCCTCCTCGGCACACTGATCGAAAACGCGCCGACAGACCGGTCGACGGATACCCTGTCCCCCGCTGCCCCCTGGCACTTGTCCACGACCTTGCCCGCCCGCGACGGTGCCATCGACGGTCAGACTCTGATCGACATCGGGTTTCCGTACTCTGTGGTGGATCCGCGCATGCTCGACGCGATCGGCCAGCACGCACAACCGTCCGGATACCGACTGGACGTGGACCATTTCGACCCGGTCGCCACCACGCGGACCGCGACCGTGACTGCACCGGATGGCACGGTTCTTCCGGTCGTCCTGCACACCGCCGACGGACTACGGATGACTCCCCGCGCATCCGGCCTCGATGCCGATCCGCGCCACCTCGTCGGGGCAATCGAGATCCCGTCGGACGCGTACGCGGATCGGGCATCGAACCCCGCTCTGGACGCGTTCGTGCAGGACTGGATGCACGGAAACCCCATTGCCGCGATCACGCTCAGCGCCACCGACCACGACTTGGTGATCCGCTAGCCGAAAACAGCGCCGTCCACCATGTCGCCTCGATTAGGCTCAGCAGATGGTCGACACCACACCCGACGTGCCGATATCACCCGTCGACGCTGCGAGCTTCCAGCTCGGTGTGCACGTCCAGCCCTACCTGGTCACTATTGCCGGACTGCTCGCTCCTGGTGGCTTCGTCGATCGAGACGGTCGACCTGATCTAGTGCGACTTCACCGCACTCTCGCCGCTCACATCGCGCAGGAGCCGTTACTGCGGCAGCGACCGATCATGCGGAACGGGTCATGGTGGTGGACGGAAAACGACATCGACTTCGACCTCCATCTCTCGCTTGACGAACGCGGGCCTACAGAACCCGACTTCGAATCCGTCTGTGGTCGACTCGTGATGCAACCCCTCGACACCACCCGACCGTTGTGGCACATCGCCTTCGTTCCTGCAGCTCGACCGGGTCTGTGCGGCATTGTGATCCGAGTGCATCACGCGGTTCTCGACGGCGCCAGAGCCAGCGACCTTTTCGAGCGCTTGTTCGCCTCACCTGATTCGAAAAGTACCGACCCGGGCGCTCCCGTGCCGAACATCCCTCCGAAGGCCGCCGGTTCCCTCGACCTCCTCCGATTTCGAATCGGTACTTTCCTGCACCGGCCAATCCGATCACGGGTGTTGCTGGGCGCCATTGGTCCCACGAGATCGATCTCGTCCGTCAACGTCCGCACCTCTCTGATCGAGCATGCCGCGCAGCAAGCGGGAGGCACTTTGAACGATGCCTATCTCGTTGCGGTGGGCGGCGGACTGCGATTCATCCTCCAAGAATGCGGCGAGCCCATCCCCAAGTCGATTGCGGTATCGGTACCCGTCGCAGTCACAGCGATCGGTAGCGCACGCAATGCCGTCGGGTTCATGATCATCGACCTTCCACTTCGTGAAACCGACCCACAACGCACAGTCGCGATCGTCGCGAAGCAAACCGCTGCGGCCAAACCTTCCGCACGCGCTGCGGGAACAACCTTTCGGTCACCGCGTATCGCCGGCGTTTTCGACAAGCTCGCAAAGCGGCAGCACATGATCGGTGCAGTCGCGTCCAACGTCCATGGACCGCGCGGCCCGCTCACGCTCGACGGGGCAGCGCTAGTCGAACTCTGGCCTCTGGGCCCGTTGGCGGGCAATGTCCGCGTCGGCTTCACCGCAGCGTCCTACAACGACACATTCTGGATCGGAATCCAGGCCGATGCCGAGCATCTCCCACCTGCAAGCAAGATCGCCCGAGCCGTCGAACGGACTCTCGACGAAATAGCCGGCACTGCACACTGACTGGATCTACTGCCACTATCCGATGCACCTCGCCGCTTGGGCAACGGATACTGTCGAGACGTCTCGACAACATCTCCACTGATTCGAGCCTGCAAGCCGGTGTCGTCACGACACGATCGTCACGAGGAAGGCGAAAGATGTTCACACCTGCAGAATTCGGCAAGGTCTCGGTACTGGTTCCTGAGAACGGTGGTGCCGTCCCCTACGGGAACACCGTGGTAGTGCACGGATCTGAAAGCACGCTCGTCATCGACCCTTCGCTCTCCCTCGACCGCGACCCCGTCGGCGCAGACCTCGTATTCGTCAGCCACGGGCACGAGGACCACATCGCCGGACTACGCCATTTCGACACCCCGGCCTATGCGCACCATCTCGACGCACCCGCAGTCGCATCCCTCGACACGATGCTCACCAATTACGGCCTTCCTCCGAACGAACGAGTCGAGGTCCAGCAGTCGATTGCTACGCAATACGGCATACCCCCGACCCACGAGAACGTGTCGGGGATGGCGGGCGGCCACGTCTTCGACCTCGGCGACCGCACTGCGACAGTCATTCATTTGCCA
>NZ_LVCT01000733.1:0-2436 GCF_001647205.1 Rhodococcus sp. EPR-134 | reverse complement strand
CGGCGACCTGGGTAGCAGCGTCAACGACTTCCTCGACTCCATCGACCACGTCGCAACGATCGACGCACGCTGGTACGGAACATTCCATCAGAAGGGCGTGGTCGAGGGCAGCGACGAGTTCCGTCGCCGGTTGTCCGCATACCGCGACAAATTACTGAGCCGCGAAGACCGTCTCATCCAATTCCTCGGCGAACCAAAACTCTTGGAAGACATAGTCGCTCATCGACTCGTCTACCGCCCCCACGTATCGGCCCCGTACGTCGACGCCGTCGAACGACGGACAGCTCAGCTACACCTCGAACGACTCATCGCATCCGGTGCCGTCACAGTCGACGAAGACAAGGTGTTTCGCCGGACCCTCTGACATCCCTGGCGAACTGATCGCGCCATTTCGGATACTTCCGAAAATCGGACCGAAGTTCACCGAAAAAATCTGGCACTCGAGGTTGCAGAGTGCCAGTTTGGCTGGTTATCATGTTCTCGCACAGTAAGTTCGGTCGCCGTCGAGGTGACGGTGACCTTTCTTAGACGATACGGGAGGTGTGTTGCTGTGCTTCGTTTCGATCCTTTCACCGACATCGACGCGATCACCAAGTCCCTGCTTGCCACCGGAACCGGCAGCAGCCGAAGTCCACGCTTCATGCCGATGGACCTCTACAAGATCGATGACCACTACGTCCTTCACGCCGATCTTCCCGGCGTCGACCCAGGATCAGTGGACGTACAGGTAGACGGCTCGACCCTCACCCTGACCGCGCACCGCAGCGCCATTTCCGAAGAGGGAGTGACGTGGCTGGCCGGTGAGCGTTTCACAGGAACATACAGAAGGCAGCTGTCCATCAGTGAGGACATCGATTCCGAACGGATCGTCGCCTCATACGACAACGGCGTGTTGACCGTGACCTTGCCGATCGCAGAGAAGGCGAAACCGCGGCGGATCGAAATCTCGTCGAGACCGCCGTCCCGCACCGCAAACTCCGAGGTGAAAACCCAAGGACAGATCGAAGCCTGACCTGAACGGCTTGCACGAAATCGACTGTACGAGAGCCTTTCATCCAGGAGGTCCACTATGCCCGCGCCAATCATGGCCCCCGCCGCAGCTCTGGCTGAACCGGTCGTCTGGAACGAAGACCCGCAGCGGCAAGGCTGGTGGAAGCGCATCCTCGCGGCCACCCCGCCCGAGAACCCCACCAACGAAGAATTTCAACCCTGACAAAACCAGACCGTGTTCGCCGAATACGGTCACCCACAAATGAATTGATGCCTTCCGTCCGTCCACCGAGGCGGACGGAAGGCATTTACAGGCGCTCTACACACGTTCAGCTCGATGAAGCCTTCCGGCCGAACCGAAGAGCCATCACCTGCAGCAGGTCAGGAACCGCCCGAAATGGGCGAAGCAGGACGAAACACTCACACAACAAGGACGAAGCTCGCCGCCACCTGCCAACCGTGACTCGTACGGTTGAAATGTAGACGTCAGTGACTGCGCTGACGCTTACCGACCTCGTCGGTCCCCTGAATTGTGTGGCCGTCGAGGTCGTCTCATGTCTATACCCAAACTGAAAGTGGTCAGCCCTCAACCCTCGTCGGAGGAGATGCCGTCGCCAGACCCTCCAGAAGGATTGCCAGACCGCGCTCGAGTTCGTCCTGCCCGTCGTAGTGAGCCATGATCGTAGCCATCGACCGCAGTCTCGGAAACTCGGCAAGCGCAAGCCGATGCAGACCGAGCCGCAAGAGATCGTCCGTCTCCTCGGGATTTTCGACTATTTCCTGAAGCTCGTTGAGAATGTGCCCGTTGAGGAAGCCGAACACTGCTCGGTAGATGTGTAATGCGTCTTCAGGAGTGAAACCGGCCCGTATCAGCAGTTCGAGAATCGCTTCGACGTAGCGCAACGTCCCGGGAGGACGCAATCCGAGCGGGGTGGACAGCGGCCGAGTGACCAGCAAAGGAACCACGTTGGGGTGCGCGAGCGCGAGGCGGCGATACCCGTACGCAACTGCGTGCAGCTGCCCCCTCCAGTCGCGATCGGACGGGTCGACGACCAGTTGTTCGAGCACGGTCTCGACGACCCCGTCCAGCAGGGCCGCCTTGTTGGCCGCGTACCTGTAGAGAGTCATCGGATTTCTGTCGAGCGCTTTGCCCAGTCGGCGCATGGAGAGGCCGTCGGCACCTTCCTCGTCGATGATCGCCAACGCCGTCGAGAGTACGAGCGCCCTGGTGAGGGGCTCCTCGCGGTCCGCGGCGGGAATCAAACCCTTAGTGCGATCTGGCGAGTGTCCGGTCATTCACAAAACATACATCGTATGCCTACGCGTTGACAGAACAGTACGGCTGGTTTACTGTTCGGATACGCCCTATGCATACAACGTATACACACATCGTATACCCGGAATGTCCGGATTTACGTGGGCGCTCATCGATACGTCCCGGCGCCG
>NZ_LVCT01000732.1:0-1759 GCF_001647205.1 Rhodococcus sp. EPR-134 | reverse complement strand
CGCTCGCGGTTCTTTCAATTCTCGGGTATTGCAACGATTTCCGTTTTCTCCGTCGGCATTCTCGTCTTGCCGGCCGGCACTGCCGGCGCGGAAGCGACTGCTGTCGGACTCGGCACCGCTGAGCCCTTTGCAGTCCTTGCCGGAGCAGGAATCACCAACACCGGACCGACAACCCTCGGCGGCGATATCGGCACGTATCCGACTCCAACCATCACCGGTGTATCGGACCTGACGATTACCGGCACCAATCATGGTGGCGACGCGGTATCGCAGGGAGCGAAACCCGACGTGTTGACTGCCTACAACACTCTCGCCGGTCAGGGACCCACACAACCGACGGGAGACGACTTGACCGGTCGGACACTGGTTTCGGGTGTCTACAACTCCGGTTCGTCGATCGCACTGTCGGGAACCGTCACCCTCGACGCGCAAGGTGACCCCGATGCAGTCTTCGTCTTCCAAGCGGGATCAACGCTGATCACATCGTCGTCCAGCACCGTTGCACTGATCAACGGAACGCAGGCGTGCAATGTTTTCTGGCAGGTTGGAAGTTCCGCCACCCTGGGCACCAACTCCGTCTTCCGAGGAAACCTGTTGGCGCTGACAGACATTACTGCCACAACCGAGGCAACCGTCGAGGGTCGACTGTTGGCGATCAATGGCGCGGTCACTCTGGATACGAACACCGTTACGATCCCGACCTGTGCGCCTCCTGTCACGACCACGACTCCGACCACTACGACGACTACAGTCCCGCCTGACACCGCGACGACTACCACCACGACTGTGGTCCCGCCGGTGGTGACTACAACCACGACGGTCGTCCCGCCGGAGGTGACTACAACCACGACGGTCGTCCCGCCGGAGGTGACTACAACCACGACTGGTACACCGGTGGAAGCGACGACCACCACACCAGGGCCGAACGGCACGACTACAACCACTGTGGACGTACCGCCGATCATCACGACCAGCCGAAACATTCCGTCCATACCCGAGATTCCCGGTCTCCCACCACTGCCGGGAATACCTCCCACCGTTCCCGGGACGGTAACCGTCCCGTCTCGGGTGCCGACGACGTCAGCTTCTCGAACGGGTACCCCGACCACTCAACCGGTAGGCCCGGAATCCCCGAATGTTCGAGCCCCTCAGGTGCAGCAGGTACCACGAGGGTCGGTCGACACCGGTGACGGAAGCACACAATCCCAACGCGACGGACAGTCCAGTGGAGGGTGGATCGCCCTGCTCGTCGGCTTCTTCAGCGTCGTGGCTATGTCGGCCCTCGTCATCCGTCGGACAAGTCGATAGATGAAAGACGAAAACTCCGTGATGGCTCCGCGAACTCGCCGAGCCATCACGGCTCTCGCCCTTACTGTTTCAGTACTCGTAACGGTGGTCGGATGCGCCGGTGGACAATCCGACAGCGGAAATTCACAACCACACTCGTCGCCTCGACAAGACACCACATCCGCGCCACGCGCCACTGACTCTGCACTGCCCGAAAGGGCGCCGGTAACTGCTGAACACCGCCCCGCGCGCCTCGAAATCCCGTCCATCGGCGTCGACACCGACATCATCGATCTCGGACTCGATACCGATGGAGCACTCGAGGTCCCACCGGATGGGAAGGACGCAGGGTGGTACACCGGCGCTCCCGCACCCGGTGAGGTCGGACCGGCAATCATCGCCGGCCACGTCGACTGGCAAGGCACCGACGGGGTCTTCTTCGATCTGCGGAATCTCGAAACAGGAGCCGACA
>NZ_LVCT01000731.1:0-4312 GCF_001647205.1 Rhodococcus sp. EPR-134 | reverse complement strand
TACGGCGACATCGACCACCCCGGACTCCGGATCATCACGTGCGGTGGATCCTTCGACGAAACCGCACGCAGTTACAACGACAACATCATCGCATTCGCCGACCTGGCCTAACCGCCTGAGACGCCGCAGCACACCACTTCGAAAGTCCGCACGAACCGTTGGAGAGCAATGACCGTATTCCACTTTCCCGTGCTCGAGAAGTTTCGATGACAGACACCGACGACATTCGAGCGAGCGCCGAAGCAGGTGTCGACGCTCCTGCATGGCGGGATCGGAAGCGTTACTGGTGGCCGTTGGGATTGCTGATCCCGCTGAGTCCCTTCCTGTCCTGGCTGCTGGTCGAATATTTGCACCTCGGCCTGTTCTGGGCGACCGGTGCCTGGATCCTGATTCTCGTCATCCCGATCGTCGACGTCGCAGTCGGCGCAGATGGCCGCAGCCCACCCGACAACGTGATCGCGGCATTGCAGGACGACCGCTACTACCGCTGGTGTACCTACCTGTTCGTGCCACTTCAATACGCTGGCCTCGTCTTCGCCGCATGGTGTTGGGCGCACGCCCCGATGGCAACCGGAGAGAAGATCGCACTGGCGATGACCGTCGGCGTCGTTGCGGGCGTCGGTATCAATGCCGCACACGAACTAGGCCACAAGAGCAGCCGCCTCGAGCGGCGGTTGGCGAAAATTGTGCTCGCTCAATCGTTCTACGGGCACTTCTACATCGAGCACAATCACGGTCACCACGTCAACGTTGCGACGCCGCGCGATCCCGCCAGTGCTCGTTTCGGGGAATCGTTCTGGATATTCCTGCCCCGCAGCGTATTCGGAGGTCTGAAATCGGGCTGGCGGATCGAATCAGCACGCCTGCGCCGGCAGGGTTCACCCGCACTGTCGCCTCGAAACAACATCTTGCAGGCATGGTCGCTGAGCGCCGCACTGTTCGGGACGTTGATCACCTTATTCGGGTGGCAGATACTGCCCTGGCTGCTCCTGCAAGCCTTGGCCGGGATCACGTTCCTCGAGGCCGCAAACTACCTCGAACACTACGGATTGCTCCGTGCGCGAAGACAAGACGGCAGCTTTGTCAAAGCCCGGCCCGAAGACAGTTGGAACAGTGATCATCTCTTGTCCAATTTGTTCCTGTACCAATTACAACGACACAGTGACCATCACGCGAATCCGCGTCTGCGCTACCAATCTCTGCGCAGCGCTCCAACCGCTCCGCAACTCCCTGCCGGATACGCGGTGATGATCGTCTGCGCTGCCGTACCACCACTGTGGCGGCGGATGATGGATCACCGTGTCCTCGGCTACTACAACGGCAACGTCGAGCTCATTCACACCAAGGCGACGATATGAATGACAATGCCCGAGACGACGACCACAGCGACGGGCACTACACGGCCACCGGGCCGACCAAACACGCCAGAGCTGCGTACCAGCCGACGCGCACCCGGCTCAGACGAGCCGCACCGAGCCTGGACGTCGTCGCTGCCGCGGAGTACCTGTTGACCCAGCCCGACGCATACCTCTATCGCCGCCGATACCTCGACCTGATCACTCAAACCCCCGGGCCCGACGGAACATCGATCACCGACTACGCCGCAGCTGAACGCTACCTACTTGTCACCGCTACCGCGCACCGCAGAACTCATAGTGAGGTTCGTCCATTGCCGGCACCCGGCGATTTTCTGTGAAGTGGTCACCGCAGTGTTTGATGCCAGAGAGTGACAACGGCCTGACGAATTCGGGAGCGCAGCATTTGTCATTTGCCATCACAGCTTTGATTCGCGCTCGCCAATGTCATCGAGGATCAAGAACTCGATCTTCGCTCGCTCCCCGTCCGCATCGAAGTCGTTGTCGCGGTCTGAGACACGCGTGATCAGTTCCGTCAGTGCCGCATGGATCGTCGTGTACAGAAATGCACGCGGGTCGGGCACCCCCATCACGTCGTCAGTGTTCATCTGTACCTGCGCCGTAGCGGTACGCCTGCCCAGAAATACACGCGGAAGCCGGATCCCGGTCGGATCGGTCACCACGGAGATGTCGCCACCAACGACAACAAACAGATCGAAGTCGTACTGCATCGCGATGCCCCTCAGCCGGTGTCTGAGCCGAGTCAACTCCTCGATGAAGTCAAGCGGCACCGACGGTCCACCGAATACTGTCCTGAACGTGACCCCGCGAGTCATCGATCTGCCCCCTTTACGAATCATCCATTTCAGGATCGAGGGCCATACCCTCTGTGTCCCCCACGCCAAGTGCTCGGGCATATCGACCGGCATACCGCTCCAGTGCGACTGCTGAATCGGCCTCACCTTCCCATTGATCCGGAATCGCGGTGCCGTCACACGTTGTTCGCGACACTTGCGCCTCGGAGAACTCGACAGCGGTCCGGGTGAAGGAACACCGCACAAAACTCGTGGCCGCCGAGAATCGTGCGCCGCCGAAAGTGCACTCCACGAATGAGGTATCGGCGAACTGCGCACCAGTCAGGTCTGTGTCGTCGAATGCGCATCGTTCGAACACAGTATTGGGCACGGAGCGGAGCCCGCGTGCTTTGGCTCCAGTGAAATCGCAATCGACGACCCTCGGTCCGAGCGCCAGACGAGAGAGCGTCGCACCCCGGAAACTGCACCGTTCGAATCGGCGATTGAAACGGGGCTGTCCGGTCAGTGCCACGAAATCGAAACGGCAGTCGAATAATTCAGATTCGAAGACGGAGATCGAACCCCGAGCGAAACTCAGATCAATCCGTTCCAACGTGAGATACCGGATGTCCAATCCAGCGCTACCCGCTGTCAGGCCACGCACATCGATCAGCCCGTCATCGGTCTCCGCCCATGGGGAGACGAGAGTGTGGGGCGGCTTGACGATCCGCGACTGATCGAGCAGCTGCGCCCGTAAATTATCGACGCCCTCATCTGACCAACGTCGACGTAGGGAGGTGATCGCGGACCGGTTCACGGGCTCAATAGTATCGGCAAGATGCCCAGCGATTGGCCGTGGCTGCCCAAGAAGCGAACCACCACACATCAGTACTTCGGTAGGAATCACTTCTCGGAGCGCGCAAAACAGCCGGACCGTGAAATGCACGGCCCGGCTGCAGCGCTCACGCGCACGAAGTGGAACTCGGAGTCAACTGGGGTACTGAAACCGGTCGTGTACGAGCCGTTGACTCATCCCCGGATCAGTATCGAATTATCAACTCTCACAAGTTGATCACGTCGCCCACAAGGATCTGATCGGGATTGACGATCTGCGGATTCATGTCCCACACCTGCTGCCAGGTGAGACCTCGTTCTGTCGCGAGGTCGAACAATGTATCACCGGCTGCAACGACTACCTCTGAGCCGGGCGCTGGAGTCTCCGACTCCGGAATGCTTTCTACCGGTGCAGATTCGGATGTCTCAGAGTAGACAACGGGAGCAGGCGCCGGTTCCGGTGCAAATTCGGGTGCTACGTCCTGTGCCGGCGCGGGCGCGGGAACAATACTCGACCCGGTATCGCACGCCCCGATCGAACTCAGGAAGGACATGGGATCGACGGCGCCTCCACTGTGAATGCGGAGATGCAGATGTGGGCCGGTGGAGCTACCGGTGTTACCCGTTGCCCCGATCTCGTCGCCTACCTCGACGTGTTGCCCCACACCGACCCATGTTTCGGAGAGGTGGCCCATCTGAATCTGCTCGCCACTGTCCGCTTCCAACTGGATGTACGTTCCATATCCACCCGGATCATTGGGTCCGGCAACAGAAATCGTGCCCGATGTGGGCGCGTGGAGCGCGGTGCCGACGTTGACAGCGAAGTCGACTCCGTCATGTCCCGCGTGGTAACCCTGCGAAAGTGATCCGCTTACCGGCCACTCCCAATTGCAACTCGCCGACCAGCCCTGCGCACCGGCGGTACCTGCATTGGCTACTGCTCCGGCCCCCACAAGGGCGCCCAGTCCCGCAGTTACGGCGATGAATCGTTTTGTGCTGGAAGGCTTGTGTTTTCTGTGCTTACTCATGTTTTCCTTGACTGATGTGCTCGGAGCAGGTGCAGGCTCTACCCGCAGACAGCACTCAATACGTGCTGAGCTACTCGGTGTATCGCACCAAGACTCCGTTGGAGTGAGATGTTCGGATCGCGCCATGGAGAGAGGTACGGTGACCGCTCTCGAACGCGAGCGCGCGCATAGACCCGCAGGTCTGCATCTCCTGGTGACAGCACAGGAGATACGGGTTCTACATCGAGGCAGTGCCTGAATCGATCGTTGATCGAGGACTACGAATGCCGGAACAAACCGAAGGCTTCTCATTCGAAGATCG
>NZ_LVCT01000730.1:0-8457 GCF_001647205.1 Rhodococcus sp. EPR-134 | reverse complement strand
GTCGACGCGGGACTTCGGGATCCCGTTCGAAGCAGCCATCCACTGCAGATGTGCACGCGCACTGCGATTGGGGTGCACCCACTTCGCATCCAGCAACGCGCCGACAGTCCGCAACGGCGTCTTGAGCTCGCGGTACGGCTTGCCCTCGATCAACGCCGCACCCGACGTCGGCTGATCCAGACCCAGGATCATCCGCATCGTCGTCGACTTACCTGCACCGTTCGGGCCCAGGAAGCCCGTCACGATGCCCGGCTTGACCGTGAACGACAAATCGTCCACCGCTTTCGTCGGTCCGTAAACCTTGGTCAATCCCCTCAGTTCAATCATGAGGAGAACTTTGCCCTACCGGCAATGACCAGCACATCGGCCACAGGTCTAGTTCCGAGTGGTACTCAGGTAGGACACGAAGCCGGACAATCCGGGCATAACCCTGAGAAAACACCCGGAAATGGTCCGTCAGGACGATGCTTGGGCCCAGAACCGCTTGGGAATCCGGCCGGCGTGACGCGCTTCGAAACCTGCTACCACTGCGTGCCGCATCGCCGACGCCATCAACGCGGGATTCTTGGCCCGCGTCACCGCTGTCGCAAGCAGGACGGCGTCGCAGCCCAACTCCATGGCAAGGGTGGCGTCGCTGGCCGTTCCGATTCCGGCGTCGAGGATGACGGGCACACCGGCGCGCTCGACGATCATCTCGATGTTGTGCGGATTCGCGATACCCAGCCCTGTCCCGATGGGTGAACCGAGCGGCATGACTGCCGCGCAGCCGACCTCTTCGAGGCGAAGCGCCAGCACCGGATCGTCCGTCGTGTACGGCAGGACGGTGAATCCGTCGTCCACCAATTGTTCTGCGGCGGAGACGAGTTCGATTGCGTCGGGCAGCAGAGTCCGCTCGTCGGCGATGACTTCGAGTTTGACCCAGTTCGTCTCGAGCGCTTCGCGTGCCAACTGCGCCGTCAGGACCGCTTCGGCGGCGCCTCGACACCCGGCGGTGTTCGGCAACGGTTCGATTCCGAGGCGACGAAGCAGGTCCAGAACGCCGGTGCCGCCGGCCGCGTCGACTCGCCGCATCGCGACGGTGGTCAGTTCGGTACCGGAGGCGACAAGCGCTTCCTCGAGCACCGCAAGGTTGGCGGCGCCGCCTGTCCCCGTGATGAGCCGGGAACCGAAACTGCGGCCCGCGATAGTGAGAAGGTCCTGCTCAGCCACCCTGCACCGCCGTGAGGATCTCGATTTCCCAACCACGTCCGACGGATTCGTCCCAACGCCCGCGAGGAAAGAGCGCACCGTCGACGGCGACGGCGATGCCTTTGCTCGGCAACTCGAGGTGCGTCAGAAGTTCGGTCACCGTGACTGCTCGATCGAACTCGAGATCTTCGCCGTTGACGGTGATCCCGATCGGGACCTGCTCACTCATGAATTTTCCTTAGCTACTGCGAACCGCTCGGGTTCGGTTCCTTTTACCTCGACCAAAGATGTGCCGTTCAGCAACGCGACCGTCGCATCGGCGGTGACGGGCGTCAGCAGGACCCCGTTGCGGCCGTGCCCGGTGGAGACGACAACACGATCGGACACGCGCCCGATCAACGGCAGGTTGTCCGGCGTCATGGGACGCAGACCTGCCGCGCACTCGTACAGTTCGTATTCGCCGATCGCCGGCATCAGTGCCTCGGCGTCGTTGATCAGGTCCCGTACTCCGGCCATCGTGACCTGTGTATCCTCACCAGACTCGTATTGTGTTGCGCCGACGACGATTCCGTCACCGCGCGGGACGAGGTAGGCGGGCCGCCCGTGGACGCTTCCACGGATGGTACGGCTGGGCGCCGGGGTGACTCCAGGCCTACTGCGCAAGCGAAGGATTTCGCCCTTGACCGGGCGTACCGGTAGCCCGGGCCACAGCTTGGGTGACGCGATACCGGCGGTGAGCACTATCTGATCGGTATCGAGTTCGGCGAGGTCGTCGACGGCCCGCGCGATCAATTCGACGCCGGATTCCGCACAGGCCTTCTGCAACGCCGCCAGCAGAAGTCTGTTGTCGACGGCGGACTCACCAACAGCCATCAACCCCGACCGGATGCCCCGGCCCAGCATCGGTTCGAGTTCACGGATGCGCGCGCGACCGAGAACTTCGAGTTCGTGCCCCTGCGAGCTCACCCACTCGGCGATGGTCTGCAGGTCCTGCGCGTCGGCAGCGTCGAGTGCAACCGTCAGCGAGCTGTCCGCGGTGAAGACCGATTGCCCGAATTTTCCGAGCTCCTCACCGAACGTCGGCCACCGTTCCAGGGACGCTGCACCAACCGTCAACGCGGTTTCTTCACCCGGCCAGCCTTCGGAAAGCGGGGCAAGCATTCCGCCCGCCACCCACGAAGCACCTGATCCAATGGACGGGTCGTACAACCGAACGGCCCACCCGTCGCGGGCTGCTCGCCACGCGATAGCGAGACCGATGACACCGCCGCCGACAACCGACACCGTACGAGCGTGTGTACTCACGAAACTCCACCTCCACTTCCTGCGCCGGCATGATCCGGGTCAGGTCTGACGGTCGGGATCTGGTCGCGATCCCCTCTCAGCCCAACGAACCTCGCAGTCACGACAAAAAGTGACGACGACGTTTCAGGACTCCCGTGTCGAACCTTGCTCCCTAGAGGCTACCGTTTGCTCCGTGCACCCCACACATCCCAGTAACGACATCGACCGGCGCGAGCGCCTGGCAGCAGCACGGCTGTACCTGTGCACCGACGCGCGCCGCGAGAAAGGCGACCTCGCGCAGTTCGCCGAGGCAGCATTGTCCGGCGGAGTCGACATCATCCAATTGCGTGACAAAGGCTCTGCCGGTGAGCGCGAGTTCGGCCCGCTCGAGGCCAAGGACGAACTGGTAGCGCTGGGCATTCTCGCGACCGCAGCGCGACGCCACGGCGCATTGTTGGCCGTCAACGATCGCGCGGATCTCGCGATGGCTTCCGGCGCCGACATCCTCCACCTCGGCCAGAACGACATTCCCGTCCCCTACGCGCGAACTGTTGTCGGTGAAGACGTCGTCATCGGCCGTTCGACGAGCAGTCGCGCGCAGGCGAGTCTGGCCGCCATCGAGGAGGGCGTCGACTACTTCTGTACCGGGCCGGTCTGGGCGACACCGACCAAACCGAATCGAAGTGCGTCCGGTTTGGAACTGGTTCGATCGACCGCCGACGCCGCACCGCCGCGGCCCTGGTTTGCGATCGGCGGCATCGACGAAGAACGTCTGCCAGAGCTGCTCGATGCCGGCGCCACGCGCATCGTCGTCGTGCGTGCAATCACGCAAGCATCGGATCCCCAGGCGGCCGCGCAACGCCTCGCCGCAGCCGTCGCTGGGCGCTGAAAGCCGGTAACTGGCGTTCGTCAAGTGTTTGCCGGGCGATTTCCGCACAGTTACGGGTCAGCACGCCTGACTCGAATTGTGAACGGAAGTTGTCCGATCAGACAACAAACTCCCAGTTCCTAGGTGCGATTGGATGTCCGAAAAGTCGGATTAAGTGATCTTGCTCACAGTTGCTTCGATTGCGTGTCACATCCCATTCGGTTTGTTGTAGTTTACCTCCAGTTACTAACTGAACCTAGGAGCACTAAATGGGATCCCTCGACACCGGCTCGCTCAGCACCGAATCGCTCGAAGACCTGAACCTCGGCAAGATCAGCGAGCTGCTCAAGCTCGGTATCACCGCGGTCAGCTTCATCACGGCGCTGAACTCGCTCAGCTGAGCCTCGTTTCGGTCGACGACCGAAACACCGAAGGGCCGGACTCCCGCGGAGTCCGGCCCTTCTGCTGTGTATGAACTGTGAAGACTCGAGTGCTACGACTGCGTACTCGACGCCTCGGACAAGTTCTGGTCACTGCCTGACTGCTCACTGCCTTGGTGGGAACTGCCTTGGTGGGAACTACCCGACAACCATCCGAATCCGCCGTCCTCGAGCACGACGGTGTGCGGATCGCCGTCCACGGCCACAACAGGCTCGGTCCGGAGGTCGGGCCATGAGGAACCGAAGCCCGGATGCAGCGGCAGTGAGTCGACGTCGGCTTCGCGTACCCACCGCAACTCGGTGCTCTCACCATTGGCAACCGTCGACAGTGGATGCGCCGCGTCAGCCACGACGGTGGTGTAAGTCCACCCGCTCTCGGCGCGCATCGTCACTACTTCCCCGCGAACACGGACGGCGTCCTCGGCGATACCTGCTTCTTCGTGTGCTTCCCGGACGGCAGCGTGCGTCGTGCTCTCGTGTGAGTCCCGCGCACCGCCGGGCAGTGCCCACGTTCCGCCCTGATGGCTCCACGCCGCACGATGCTGCAGCAAGACCATGGGTGATCCGTCCGAATCGGGGGCACGCAGAAGCAGTCCTGCAGCTCCGTGTTTACCCCAATGCCGAGTACCGTCCGATCCGATGGACCAACCGTCACCGTCACCACGCATCGACTACCTCGCTCCGCCCGCTCTCGCCGTTGTCCCACACTAACCGTTTCAAACTGCTCCAGGTGTAGGTGATGCTTATATGCTCGCGAAGATGCCCTGAATCATTTCTCGGCGGCATCATTTCTCGGTAGCCCGCCTACAGCGAAGTGAGGTGCTCGATGGTCGACCGTGTCGTCCCGTCCATCGAACCCCGGTCGCTGCCGCCCTCCGAGGCCACATCAGTGTCGGCGGAGGACGAGCAGGCACTTCTGCGGCGCGAACTGCAGGCCTTCATGTCCTCGACGCCTGGCCGGTTGACCGTCGTCGGACTGATCCTGATCGCGATCACTTTGATCGCCGGACTCCTCGCCACCGCAGCGATCGAGAACCGCCAGGCGAACCTCGACCTCCTCCTCGTCGAAACCGAGCCTCTCGCCAACTCGGCCCAGAATCTCTACAGTGCGTTGTCCTTGGCAGACGCCGCCGCGGCCACCGCCTTCATCTCCGGCGGCCTCGAACCCGCCGAAGTCCGCGACCGATACACGCAGTCGATCGGTGAGGCCTCTGCGGAGATCGTCCAGGCGTCGGCCGGTCTCGACTCGACCGATCTTGCCGGTCACAGCGCGTTGACCACCATCTCGACCGACCTCTCCGTCTACACCGGGCTGGTCGAAACTGCACGGGCGAACAATCGCGTCGGAAACCCGGTCGGGGCAGCATATTTGAGCGAGGCCTCGCAGTTGATGCAGACCTCGCTGCTGCCGATGGCCCAGCAACTGCACGCCTCGCAGGAGACGCTGGTCTCACAAGTACAGCGCGATTTCGAGACTCCACCGTGGTGGCCGATCGTGGCGTTCGTCTTCGTGCTGTGCGCGCTGGTGGCGACACAGATGTACTTCTCCCGCAAGAGTCGCCGACGCTTCAATCTCGGGTTGATCCTTGCCTCGCTCGCGGTCGCTGCAGCTCTGCTGTGGCTGCTCACGGTCGGACTGGTCTCCGCACTGGCCACCGGGCGCGCGCTCGACGCCGGGGCCGAGCCACTGCACGAACTGACCGAGGCACGAATCATGGCGCAGCAAGCACGCACCGTGGAAACCCTCACGCTGGCGAGGCGGGATTCGACCGCCGAGGACAACGTGACGTTCACCCGCAAGGTCGATGCTCTGCGGGACATCCTCGAGGGCCTGCAAAGCGACGAACGCGCCCGAGTGAACAGCGAAGTGCTGACCGCCGCACTCGACTCGCGCCAGCAGTGGGTGGCTGCGCACACGCGCATGTACGACCGTCTCGGAAACGGCGACTTCACGTCCGCCGCAGCCATCACCATCGGCGCCGGAGAACAGGATTCGGCCGCGGAGTACGGAAAGCTCGATCACGAACTCTGGCAGGGAATCGTGGATTCGCGCACGAATCTTCGGTCCGACGTCTCGTACGCCTCCCGGGTGTTGGCTGCCTCTGCACCGGGCATGTCTGTATTGGCAGTTCTCGGAGTTGCCGGAATCTTCATCGGATTCTGGCCTCGACTGCGGGAGTATCAGTGACGGGAGTACCGGTGATGCGGAGGAAGAGCCCGGCCGTATGTGTCGCGGTTCTGGCAGCGGCCATGCTGATGCTCGCCGGTTGCGGTGCGGATCGAGCCGAAGACTTGGACAACGCAGGCGCCACGTCGTACACGGAACCGCCGCTGCCGGCCGAGGCCACCATCGCTCCCAGCCCGACACCGACGACTACCGCGTCGTGCACCAACCTCACCGCGAGCCTGCGGCCCACCCCCGCAGACGCATCTCCGCAGCCACCCACGCCGAGCCTCGACGCCATCCGCGCCCGCGGGCGGCTGATCGTGGGCCTGGACACCGGTTCCAACCTCATGAGCTTTCGCGATCCGGCCACCGGGCGCCTCGAGGGTTTCGACGTGGACATCGCCCGCGAAATCGCCCGAGATCTGCTCGGTGACCCGGAGAAGATCGAGTACCGAATCCTGACGTCGGACGATCGGATCGCCGCACTCCAGGAATCGATGGTCGACGTGGTCGTCAAGACTATGACCATCACGTGCGAGCGGCGCGAGAAGGTCGACTTCTCGACGCAGTACTTCTCCGCTGAACAACGAATTCAGGTCTTGCAGGGGTCATCCGTCCGCGGCATCGACGACCTCGCAGGCAAGCGGGTCTGCGCTGCCCGGGGAACGACCTCGGCGACTCGAATCCAGCAACTCCAACCCGAAGCCACCGTCGTCACCGTCCCGATGTGGTCCGACTGCCTCGTCGTCCTCCAGCAGGGGCAGGTGGACGCGATCAGCACCGACGACACGATCCTCGCGGGCCTCGCCTCGCAAGACCCGTATCTGATGATGGTCGGTGGCTCACTGGGCGTCGAACCGTACGGAATCGGAGTGAACAAGGACAACCCCGACTTGGTCCGATTCGTCAACGGAACCCTGGATCGGATCCGGAGCGACGGGACCTGGAACCGTATCTACGACCGCTGGCTCAGCGTCCTCGGTCCTTCGCCCGGTCCCCCGCCGGCCGTCTACCGGGATTGAGGCTGACATGACCGAAGAAACCGGCCCCGAGCCCGACGCCACGCAGGCTTCCATGCGTCCCGAACCCGAAGCCACCGGCGCCTACGAGCGGCCCGAGCCCGAAGCCACGGGCGCCTACGAGCGTCTCGAACCGACCTCGGCCCAGATACGAGGAACCACGCCGTCCGCATCCTCCTCCCCGACCGGCCGCTCCACTCGATCCCGCCGCAGCCGGTCGGGACGAAAGCTGCGCCTCGGCGGCGGCCTGGTCGAGGTTCCCCCCGTCCCGCAGATCGACCCCGCATCTGCGGTGATGAGTGACCCGACCGTCCCCGAGCGGAAACGGTTCTGTTGGAAATGCAACGAACCAGTCGGTCGTAAGAGCGCAAGCACCAAGGCAACTCAGCACGGCACCTGCCCCAAGTGCGGTTCCACTTTCGACTTCCGTCCACTCCTCGAAGAGGGCGAATTGGTGTCCGGTCAGTACGAGGTTCAAGGGCCCATCGCGCACGGCGGCCTGGGATGGATCTACCTCGCGATCGATCGCAATGTCAGCGACAGGTGGGTAGTTCTCAAGGGGCTCTTGCATTTCGGTGATTCCGAAGCGCAAGCCGTTGCGGTGGCCGAGCGTCAGTTCCTCGCCGAGGTCGCCAACCCCAGCATCGTCAAGATCTTCAACTTCGTCGAGCATCCGCGCCCGGATGGCACACCCATGGGGTACATCGTCATGGAGTACGTGGGTGGGCGATCATTGCGAGAGGTGCTGGCCGAATTCCCGGACGGCAAGCACATGCCGATCGAGCAGGCAATCGGCTACGTACTGGAAATCCTTCCGGCGCTGAGCTATCTGCATTCTACCGGCCTGGCCTACAACGACCTCAAACCCGAGAACGTGATGGTCACCGAGGATCAGTTGAAGCTGATCGATCTCGGCGCCGTGTCCGGAATCGAAGACTACGGGTACCTGTACGGTACCGCCGGCTATCAAGCACCCGAGATCATCGAGACCGGTCCGACCATCGCCTCCGACATCTTCACCGTCGGAAGAACACTCGCGGTTCTCACCCTCGACATGCCCTCGAAGCACGGACGGTACCTCGACGGCCTTCCCGAACCGGAGGACGAGCCACTATTGCGCGACCACGAGTTCTTTCACCGTCTACTGCTACGCGCCACCGACCCGGATCCGAAGAAGCGATTCCAGTCCGCCGAGGAAATCGCGGGACAACTCACCGGCGTTCTGCGAGAAATCCTCGCCGAGCAGACCGGGCAGGAGAATCCCGGACTCTCGCTCGTGTTCAGCAGGCAGCGAACGTCTTTCGGCACCGATGAATTGGTCGGGCAAACCGATGTGTACGTGGACGGTGTCAGCCACGACGCCGCTCTCGATCCGCGCGAAGTTGCGCACGCACTTCCCATTCCGTTGGTCGACCCCACCGATCCCAGCGCGCCGTTGCTGGCAGCGGCGGTGCACAGCGAACCGTCTCAGACTCTCGATGCTCTCAAGCA
>NZ_LVCT01000729.1:0-3047 GCF_001647205.1 Rhodococcus sp. EPR-134 | reverse complement strand
GTGATCCGGAAACCGCACTGACAGTTCTGGGCGAACTCCAGCAGAACATCGGGGACCACTGGAAGATCGAGTGGTATCGAGGACTTGCGGCGTTACAACTGGACCGATTCGAGCCCGCTTTCAGTCACTTCGAGGCAGTTCTCACCGCACTGCCCGGCGAGGCTGCCCCCAAGCTGGCGTTGGCAGCGACGGCAGAACTGATTCTCCAGCACTGGGAGAGCGACGACCCGGACCAATGGTGCCGCTTCTCCGAGAAGTACTACCGCACCGTCTGGCGGACCGAACGAAACTACGTGAGCGCAGCATTCGGGCTCGCCCGACAACTCGCCGATCACGGCAACAAGAAGGCAGCCGTCGCCGCCCTCGACGAAGTACCCACGTCTTCCCGGCACTACAACGTCGCACGGATGTCCAGCGCTCTGACGATGCTGTCCGGCGTTCCGATCGCCGAACTCGACGAATCGACTCTGCGGGAAGCCGCCCGTCGTGTTCGGGCGCTACCTGCTGAAGAGAGCCGAAGCCTGCAGATGCGAACCCTGGTGTTGGGCACGGCACTCGATTGGATTCGCTACGGCAATCGCTCGCACACCGAACTCGAACCCATCCTCGACCTGCCCTTCACCGAGCAAGGTCTGCGCACCGGAGCCGAAGCCTGCCTTCGCGCCCTCGCTCGCGCCACGACCTCCCGCACGCACCGCTACGCCCTCGTGGACCGGGCGAATGCGGTGCGTCCGCGCAGCAATTTCTGACGGACTCCCCGAGGCTTACAGTGCTGCAGAAACCTACAGTGCGGCCACCAAAGCCTTCGCCGCGCGGGCGATCGCCAACTCCTCGTTGGTGGGGACCACCAGCACCTCGACGGCCGACGAGGATGCGGAGATACGACGCTCGTCGCGACTCTTCGCCTCGTTGAGAGCCGGGTCGACCTCGATACCGAGACGGGAAAGCCCGGCCAGGCTGTCGCGTCGCACGTCGATGTTGTTCTCCCCGACGCCACCGGTGAAGGTGATGACGTCGACGCCACCGAGTTGAACGATGAAGGCGCCGATGTACTTACGGAGCATGTGCACGTAAACGTCGTACGCAAGTTGTGCGTCTTGGTCGCCGCCCTCGATCAGTGCGAGCAGGGCACGGAAATCGTTGACTCCCGACAGTCCCTTCAAACCGGAGCGCCGGTTGAGGAGGTCGTCGATCTCGTCGACCTTCATTCCCGAGTTGCGGTTGAGGTGCAAGATGATGCCTGGGTCGATGTCGCCGCTGCGGGTGCCCATGACAAGACCCTCGAGCGGGGTGAGGCCCATCGTGGTGTCGATGGCCTTGCCGCCCTTGATTGCCGAGGCCGAAGCGCCGTTTCCGAGGTGCAGGACTATCTGATTCAGCTCGGCCGGATCCTTGCCGAGGAACTCCGCGACCCGTCCAGACACGTATTCGTGTGAGGTCCCGTGGAAACCGTACCGGCGAATCTGGTTGGCCTTGGCCACATCCCGATCGATCGCATAGGTGGACGCCGCCGCGGGCAGTGTGTGAAAGAAGGCAGTGTCGAACACTGCGACGTGCGGAACGTCGGGCAGTTCCTCGCGCGCCACCTCGATACCGATCACGTTGGCGGGATTGTGCAGCGGCGCAAGGTTCGACAGATCTTCGATGGCTTTCACGACGCCGTCGTCGATGAGAGTCGGCGAATAGAAGATGTCACCACCGTGCACGACTCGGTGACCGACTGCGATGATTCCGGCCTCACTCAGCGGCCGTCCGACCTCGGCGACGATGTCGAGCACCATCTTCAGACCTGCGCGGTGATCGGCGATCGGAAGGCTCCGGTCTTCGACTCCGGTGCGGTGGTTGTAGACGATGTGGCCGTCGGGCTCACCGATGCGCTCGATGAGACCGTGCGCCACCGATTCCGCCGTATCCGGATGCACGAGTTGAAATTTGATGGATGACGAGCCGGAATTGATGACCAGTACGGTGCCGTCGCTCACGCTTGCGCTCCCTGTGCCTGTATTGCCGTGATAGCCACGGTGTTGACGATGTCCTGGACCAACGCTCCACGCGAGAGGTCGTTGACCGGCTTGTTCAGTCCCTGCAGAACCGGCCCGACGGCGATAGCGCCGGCGCTACGCTGCACTGCCTTGTACGTGTTGTTGCCGGTGTTCAGGTCCGGGAACACGAACACCGTTGCTTTGCCCGCCACCAGAGAATCCGGCATCTTCTTGTCGGCGACACTCTGCTCGACGGCGGCGTCGTACTGAATGGGCCCTTCCACCAACAGATCCGGTCGACGCTCGCGCACCAAAGCGGTCGCGGTGCGAACCTTGTCGACGTCGGCTCCGCTGCCCGAATCCCCGGTGGAGTACGAGAGCATCGCGATGCGCGGATCGATCCCGAACTGCGACGCCGTCTGTGCGGACGAGATCGCGATGTCCGCCAACTGCTCCGACGTGGGGTCCGGAACCACGGCGCAGTCACCGTAGGAGAGAACGCGGTCGGCCAGGCACATCAGGAAGATGCTCGAGACCGTCGAGACACCGGGGGCGGTCTTGATGATCTCGAACGAGGGTCGAATCGTGTGAGCGGTGGTGTGCGCAGCGCCGGACACCATGCCGTCGGCAATTCCCAAGTGCACCATCATCGTTCCGAAGTACGAGATGTCGGCGATCACCTCGCGGGCCCGCTCGATGGTCATGCCCTTGTGAGCACGCAGCGCGGTGTATTCCTGTGCGAAGCGCTCGGTGTACTCGGACTGCGCGGGTGCGAGTACCTGCGCGCCACTGATGTCGACGCCGAGTTCCGCTGCGCGTCGACGCACACTGGGTTCGTCACCGAGGATCGTCAGGTCGGCAACCTGGCGCTGCAGCAACCGGCCGGCCGCGCGCAGGATCCGGTCGTCGTCACCCTCAGGCAGGACGATGTGCTTGCGATCGCGTCGAGCGCGGTCGATCAGCTTGTACTCGAACATCTGTGGGGTCACGACGGACGGGATCGGCAGTGCCAGTCGGTCCATCAGGACGTCGGCGTCGACGCGCTGTTCCATCAAGCTCAACGCG
>NZ_LVCT01000728.1:0-9677 GCF_001647205.1 Rhodococcus sp. EPR-134 | reverse complement strand
TCGGAAGACGCTGTTTGAGGCCGGCCATCAACGCTGCGATGGCTGGGTGCGGTGTGATTCCGCCGTTCATGATGATGCCCGCGAGCGACGGAAATCCTTCCGCCTCATGTGCATTGAGCAATGCGAGCAGTACGTCCGAGCGATCGCCCGGTGCGATGACGACCATGCCCTCGACCAGACGCTCGAGGATGTGCTCCGCGGTCATGCCGCCCACCATCACCTTGAGCGCTTCGCGGTGCAGCAGTTCCGGGTCACCCGAATACAACTCGCCGCCGGTGGCCTCCATCAACTCGGCCATCGTGGGCGAGACGAGCAACGGAATCTCCGGCAGGCTCCACGTCGGAACTCCGATGTCGGACAGCGCTGCGGTGACCTCGTCGAGCTTGTCGGGATCGCAACGATTGGCGACGACCGCGAGCAGATGAGCGTGGTTGGCGGCCAACTCGGCGGCGCATAGATGCGCGAGCTGGGCGACCTCCTCGACACTGCGCCGAGCGCCTCGAACCGCCAGCAGAACCGGAGCGCCGAGGTTCACGGCGATGCGGGCGTTGAAGCTCAGCTCGCTCGGGCTTGCTACGTCGGTGTAGTCACTTCCGATGATGACGACGGCGTCGCACTGCTCGGCCACGGTGTGGTACCTCGCGACGATGTCGGCCAGCGCGGCTTCAGGATCGGCGTGAACCTGCTCGTAGGTGACGCCGAGTGCGTCGGCGTAGGAGAGATCGGCGGTGGTGTGCTCGAGCAGCAGTTCGAGGATGTAGTCGGTTTCCTCGGTAGAGCGGGCGATCGGGCGGAAGACACCGACCCGGGCGACGGTCGCGCACAGCATCTGCAGCACGCCAAGCGCGATGGTGGATTTTCCGGTGTCACCTTCAGGAGAGGCAACGTAGACACTCGACACGGCAGCGGGCGCTTCTGGCATGCCCAACAGCCTAGTGTGGGCCGCCGCCCACCTTGCCACTGATCGTGGTCACGCTCACGCTCGTGCCGACAACCGGCGGCTACGAGAAAGACGAACGGTGCCTGCCACACGTCGAGTGGCAGACACCGTTCAGTTGATCTCGAGGATCAGCCCAGAGCACGCAAGCGAGGCGCGAGGTCACGCTCGAACAGTTCGAGGAACCGGCGCTGATCATGGCCCGGTGCGTGGAACACCAGGTGATTGAGACCGGCATCGACGTAGGCCTTGACCTGCTCGACGGCGTCGTCCGGATCGGAAGCGACGATCCAACGCTTGGCCACCTGCTCGATGGGCAGAGCGTCGGCAGCGGCTTCCATTTCGATCGGATCTTCGATGCTGTGCTTCTGCTCCGGCGTCAGGGACAGCGGAGCCCAGAAGCGGGTGTTCTCGAGTGCAGCCTCCGGATCGGTGTCGTAGCTGATCTTGATCTCGATCATCTTGTCGATGTCGGCGACGTCGCGCTCGGCCTTGGCTGCGCCCTCGGCAACGGCTGGAAGCAGCTTCTCGGTGTAGAGCTCCATGCCCTTTCCGGAGGTGCAGATGAAGCCGTCACCGGCACGTCCCGCGTACCGGGCGACAACGGGTCCGCCGGCCGCGATGTACACGGGAATCCCACCCTCGGGAACGTCGTAGATCGACGCGCCACGAGTGGTGAAGTACTCGCCTTCGAAGTCGACACGATCGCCCAGCCACAGCTCACGCATCAACCGCACGGACTCACGCAGCCGCGCGAAGCGTTCCTTGAACTCGGGCCACTCGCCCTGGAAGCCGGTGGCGATCTCGTTGAGAGCCTCACCGCTGCCGACGCCGAGCATGATGCGTCCCGGGTAGAGACATCCCATCGTCGCGAACGCCTGAGCGATGACTGCCGGGTTGTAGCGGAACGTCGGCGTCATCACGGACGTGCCGATCTGCACGCGCTCGGTGCGCTCACCGACGGCGGTCATCCAGGCGAGCGAGAACGGTGCGTGGCCACCGTTGTGGCGCCACGGCTGGAAATGATCGCTCACCGCAACGGAATCCATGCCGTGCTGCTCTGCCAGAACTGCCAGCTCTACCAGTTCGCGAGGGCCGAATTGCTCAGCCGATGCCTTGTATCCGAGCTTGAGTTCCTGCGCCACCGTGCACTCCCTTGTCGTCTGTTTCGTTTACTTCTCTGACATGCTTCACGTTCTTTGCAGACTATCCAGACACCGCTGGGACTTCTCTGCGTATCTCAGCGAGCGAGGCTGGTGACCACCGTTGCCACGCCGGCTGCGACGGCAACCCCGGCCAGTGCCAGTGCAAACAGCCACAATGCGTGCGGTTCCGGCATCGCCGCTCCGTCCTCGAGCGCCTTCTTCACCTGTAGCCAGCGTCGCATACCTACCAGTGCGGCTGCCGCCGCGAGTGCGATAAGGGTCAGACCGAGAGTCGTGCGAACCCACCCGGTACTCCATTCCGGTACCAACTGGACGACGGCGATGCCTCCGGCCAGCAGGGCGAGTGAGCTACGCATCCAGGCGAGGAAGGTGCGCTCGCTGGCAAGGGTGAAGCGCTCGTCCGGGCGGTTCGGTTCACTCATGCGTGCTCACCTCCGTGCGGTGCCACCAGATCCGGGTCCTGACGCCAGTCGTAGACGACCTCGGTGCGCAGAACGATGTCCTGCAACGAACGTCGTCGTCGATCGACCGCCGACCACAGCAATCCGAAGGCGAAGAGCACGCAGAGCACCGCACGGATGAAGGCCAACGGCCAGCGCACGAGGCGATGCCCGGACGTGATCACCCGCAGCCCCATCACGAGGGACCCGACAGTCCGACCGGTCGTCGCCCAGCAGGCGGTCAGATACGCCACCGAGACACCGAGAAATGCCGTCGTGGACAGGAAGATTCCCGGTTCCGAGAAAGTGAAACTCTGTGGCGAGAAGAGCAGTCGGACGAAGGCGAAGCCCACGTACACGGAACCCATCAGGAGCAGGACGACGCCCAGGTCGATCAGTCCGGCGAGTCCACGGGTGACGATGCCGGCTGGGCCGGAACTCTCCTGGGCCACTAGCGTTCGCCTGCGTTCGTCTTCGGATCGGTCTCTGTCGACGGTTTATCTGATGACGGTTTATCTGATGACGGTGCGTTGTCGCGGCCGAAGAGTCGCCCGACGAAGCCGGCGACAGCGTCGTCCGCCTGCATGCCCTGCACTCGAGCTCCGTGCACGGCTTCCGTGGAGAGTGAACCGGTCGATTCACGAATCATCTGGGGCAGGTCGACGCCCTCGATGACCTGGTCGGCGATCTTGACGAGGTCGATGCGGTTGACCTGGCGTTCGAGGTCGACCGTGTCGACTATCCCGTCGAGATCGAGGCGATCGATCACCGCTTTGACGTCGAGGCGGCTTGCGATCTCGTCCACGTCGACCCGGTCGATGATCGGTTCGAGCGAGACCCGTTCGGCAATCTTGTCCACGTCGATGTTCTCGGCGATCTTGTCGATGTCCACGTGGTCGACGACGATCTTGGTGATGTCGACTTCGGACAGAGCAGCGTCGACGACAGCTTTGATCACCGTCCGCAAGGTCGAGTTGGCGAACTCCACGGTCGAGTGCATCGCTTCCGTGCCGCGAGTGGTGACCTGGGTGATCGCGCCGTCGAGTGCGTCACCGACGACAGGGATCCGCTGCACGGAATCAAGTGCGAGACCAGCGGTTCTGCGCGCCGCACCAGCCGTGATCGCGGCCAGCCCGAAGGCCAGCCGAATCACGTCGGATTCGGGGTGGTGCGACTGCGATCCCACGCAATTGTCTCCATCTTCTTATACGACTGTTACCCGGACATTCGTCACTCCTCTTCGCATTGTGCCACTGTTGGAAGGCACAAATACGCTGTCCGGCTTGCGCCTGGGGGGAAATATGAAGACACGTCGTTTCACGGTTCGGCTGACGATGGCGGTGGCCATGGCCGCCGGCTTTCTCGGCCTCAGCGCGCCGACCGCGAGCGCGGATTCCGTGGTCAGTCGCATCGACGTCTACTCCCCCTCGATGGACCGCTGGATCGCCAACGACGTGATTTCGCCGGCCGGAGGAGGCCCGGCCCCGACCTTCTATCTGTTGACCGGTGTCGGCGGCGGCGAGGACGGGATCTCGTGGTTCAACAACACCGGAGTTCGTGACTTCTTCGACGACAAACACGTCAACGTGGTCATGCCGGTCGGCGGCAAGTTCAGCATGTACACCGACTGGAACGCCGACGATCCGGTGCTGGGCCGTAACAAGTGGCAGACGTACCTCACCAAGGAACTACCGGCGGCGGTCAACGCTCGGTACAACACGACCGGTGTCAACGCACTCGGCGGTGTGTCGATGGCAGGCGGACCGGTTCTGGACCTCGCGATCCAGTCGCCGGGCACCTACCGCGCAGTCGGCTCGTACAGCGGCTGTCCGCGCGCCGGCGACCCGCTCGGCCAGGCAGCGGTGCGCTCGATGGTCGAGATACTCGGCGGCGGCAACGCGGCCAACATGTGGGGGCCGTGGGGTAGCCCGCAGTGGGCGGCGCACGACCCGTTGATCAACGCCGAGAAACTGCGTGGCACAGCGCTGTTCATCTCGACCGGCAACGGCCTCCCCGGCCCGGTGGACGGAATCAACTCGCTGGCGATGGCCGCCGGCGTCGTTCCCGGCGCGGTCCTCGAAGGCATCACCAACATGTGCACCGCTGCCCTGCAGGGGCGATTCGGTCAGCTCGGCATTCCCGCGACGTTCAGCTTCCGACCCGAAGGCACCCACACCTGGGGGCTCTTCGAAGCCGACATGCGCGCGTCGTGGCCGATGATCGCGGGCGCTATCGGGGCGTGAGCCTCACGGCCCTCCTTACAAGCCATGGCGTCAGGTGAGACTGCGCGCCCAGTCCCGCATCCCGGCGGGGCCAGTGCCGGTGGCGTATTCAGCGAACCACACCCGGGTCACGCCGAGCGTGATCGCGGCACCCATACACATGAGACATGGTTCGAGATTGACCGCCAATGTCAATTCACCGGACGCTCGAGTGAATCCGAGAGCCTCGTCGGCCTGCAAGAGCGCTTGAAGGTCCGCATGGACTACCCGTCGGCCGAGTGCCCGTTCTTGCGTATACGCCCGCCCGAGCACACGGTCGTCGTCGAACACGACTGCGCCGATCGGCATCTCCCCGAGCTCCATGCCCTCACGCGCTACGTCAAGAGCAACCGCAAGGGCATCTCGAGGTGAAAACATCACTCGACACTAATGGACCAAGGCAAACTCACGCTGCCAGTAGTGCGGGTAGTCCCCATTCCTTGGCAAGCAGCTCGTACGAGCGCAGACGATCCTCGTGCCGATGGGTCACCCCGGTGATTACCAATTCGTCCGCTCCGGTGAGCTTCTGCAAACTGTCGAGCCTGTCGGCGACGGTAGACGGTGAACCGACGAACTGCGTGATCAGCCGATCCTCCACCACTGCTTTGTCGGCGTCGGAAAGTGGGAGCGCTGTCGCGGGATCGGGGTACGGGATGGCGCCGTGTCCGCTGCGAATGCTGTGCGTCCAGTGCCCGAACGTAGACGCCAACTCTCTCGCCGTCGCATCGTCTTCCGCAGCAACAACATCCGCGGAGACGACGACATACGGCTCCGACAGAACTGCCGACGGTCGGAATGCTGCACGGTATGCCTCGACGGCATCGAGCGTACTCGAGGGCGCCACATGGTAATTCGCACCGAACGGCAATCCGAGTCGTCCGGCGAGCTCGGCACTGGGGCCCGCACTGCTTCCGAACACCCACAGTTCGACGTCGGCATTCTCGCCGGGACTGGCGTGCAATTCGATGCCGTCGCGGGTTCTGTAGGTACCGTTCAGGAGCGAGCGTATGTCGTCGACCTGCTGCTTGAAATCGGGCGCCTGCGCGCCCGGAAACGCCAATGCCTCGAACGACGCCTGCAACCGCGGTGACGTGAGAAGACCGGTTGGATCGAAGGGTGCCGGGATCACGACGCCGTCGCGTACGACGTTCTCTCGCTTCGATTCTGGCGGCGCAGGCGTTCCGGCAGCGACGGCGCGAAGTGCCTCCACCCGACGCTGTCCGCTGCGCCCGATACCGAGATCGATACGACCCGGATACAACGCTTCGACGGTACCGAAGGCCTCGACCACCTGAGCCGCCGTGTTGTTGCCCAGCAGCACGGCGGCCGAGCCGACGCGAATGGTGTTGGTGGCGGCCGCGATCAGCCCGACAAGCACTGCTGGCGACGAAGAGGCAACGCCGACGAAGTGGTGTTCGGCGACCCAGTAACGCTTGTATCCCCACGCTTCGGCAGAACGAGCGAGGTCCAGCGAGTTCCGCAAAGCCTGGCGGGCCGTTCCGCCCTCACTGATCGGCGAGAGGTCGAGTACGGACAGCGGCGCGCTCACCTCGGTCCGCTTTCGGAGCGGGTGTCCGGTGTCTTCTCGCCGGCTTCCACCGCGAACGCCAGGCGGTTCTCGGCGGGGGCCACCGGGCACGTCGCGTAATCGGTGAACGCGCAGGGCAGGTTCGACGCCCGATTGAAATCGAGGACTACCGCGCCACCGGGTTCAGGTGCGCTCACGTGCAGCGAGCGTGCGGCCGGGTAGGTGGACACACCACTGGTCGCGTCGGTGAACAGGATGTGAAAGCCGTTGTCCTTGCCCGCGAACGCAATCAGCGTATACGTTGCACCGTCGTGTTCGAAGCTGATGGTTCCTAGGGCGTCGTGATGATGCTCGAGGCGCTCGACGACCGCGCCCGTCGTCACCGTGCGAGCCTCCTCGAAAGCTGTGAATACACCCTCGATGCGCCACTGCGGGTTCGGCTCGAAGGTCGGGATACCACTGAACTGCGCCAATGCCGGGGCCGACGAATCGTGGATCCGCAGAGCCACCTCGCCGGTGCGGCGGATGACCTCGACCAACCGTGCGCCCTGCTTGACGATCAGTCCCGGCGCCCCCTCGATCGGATTCAGAGTGGCCGAACCGTCCACGGCGACGCCGTCGATCGATAAGTCGTCTGCGGGCGTCGCGGTGACGACAACGGCATTCGCGTCGGCGCGCCATGCACCGGGCAGGTCCGCGAAGGTGGGATCGGTGTCCACCAGCCAATGCAACGCAGTCAGGCTCAGCCAGCCGAGGGGTTCGCCGAAGGTGGCGTCGCGCGAGGCGTGCCAGGCATTCCAATCGCCGGTGAAGGTACTGGTGGAAGTGTCGGTAACGGTCATGATGCGCGGACTCCTTCAGCCTGCTCGTGTGGGTGGCGCAGCCCGAGATGGCTGCGCAGGGTAGTTCCTGAGTACTCGGTCCGGAAACTGCCGCGGTCCTGAAGTTCCGGTACGACGGTGTCGATGAACTCGTCGAGGCCCGCGGGGGTGATGTGGGGAACGAGGATGAATCCGTCGCTTGCGTCGCCCTGGACGTAGCTGTCGATCTCGGCAGCGACCTCGGCGGCGCTACCCACGAACTGTTGGCGGGCAGTCACTTCGATGATGAGTTCACGGATGCTGAGGTTTTCGGCCTCGGCCTTGGCACGCCACTGATCTGCGACCGCTCGTGGATCCTTGACGTGGCGGACGCGTCCACGGGTGATGTTGACGTCGTCCGACGGATCTTCCTTCGGCAACGGGCCGTCGGCGTCGTACTGGGAAAGGTCTCTGCCCCAAACCTGTTCGAGAAAAGCGATGGCAGTCTGGGGTCCGACCTGCTGCCGCCGGATGTGATATGCCTTCTCCTGTGCGTCCGCGGCGTTGTCACCGAGGACGAAGGTGGCGGCGGGGAGAATCTTGAGGTCTGCGTGCGTGCGTCCGTACTTGGCCAAGCGTCCCTTCACGTCGGCGTAGAACGCCTTGCCTGCTTCGAGCGTTCCGTGCCCGGTGAAGATGGCATCGGCCTTGGCCGCGCCGAACTCGCGTCCTTCGTCGGAGTCACCGGCCTGCAACAGAACTGGGTGCCCCTGCGGACTCCGTGGAACTTCGAAGCGTCCGGCGATGTCGAACTGCTTACCGGAGTGCTGGAACTGGCCGACCTGCTGGTCGGTGGCGAAAACACCGCGCTCACGGTCGACGATCGGACGGTCGACGCTCCAGCTGTCCCACAGCGTCCGTACTGCGTCGACCAACTCGTTGGCGCGTGCATACCGCTCGGAATGCTCCAGATAGCCACCGCGGCGGAAGTTCTCGCCGGTGAAGGCGTCCGAGGAGGTGACCAGGTTCCAGGCGGCGCGGCCGTCGGAGAGATGATCGAGCGTCGAGAACTGCTTGGCCAACTCGTACGGTTCGTTGAACGTGGTGTTGATCGTCCCGGCCAGGCCGAGATGCGTTGTCACACCGGCAACCGCATTGAGAATGCTGAAGGTATCCGGGCGACCGACTACGTCGAGGTCGTGAATTTTGCCCTGATGCTCGCGTAGGCGCAAACCCTCTGCGAGGAAGAAGAAGTCGAACAATCCGCGTTCGGCACTGCGGGCGAGATGCTCGAACGAGCTGAACTCGATCTGACTCTTGGACGCCGGATCGGTCCACACCGTGGTGTTGTTCACGCCGGGAAAGTGAGCGCCCAGATGGACTTGCTTGCGAATCCTGTTCTGTGTCATCGGTGTTCCTGTTCTCTACTCGCGCTACGCGAACTGATTGACGGGCAACTGGAAGCCCAACCGCTCGCGCAGCGTCGGGGCGGTACTCGGTCGCGGATTGAGAGTTGGCACTACGTCCGTCGCGATCTTCTCCACGGCGGCGGCCAGCGCCAGTGGACGCAGAACCACACCGTCGATCCCGGCGAGCCCACCGATCTCACGCAGCAGCGCAGTCAAACCCGCGCTGTCACCGCGATAGAACAGCGAGTGCGGGGCATACGGCGCTCCCGCCCATTCCTCGAGTTCCGCCAAAGCGTCGTCGGCGGCACCGCGATCGGCGCCGAGGAGCACGTCGACGTCGAGGAGAACCCGCACGCTGCGCCCGAGGGCGGCGGCACTCGCGTGGACCAGCTTGGCCGTAGTTTTGGCCTCGGCGAGATCGGTTGCCGAGATCCGAATCAGATCTCCGCGCGCAACCGCGAGTTCGCGTGCCTCCGGCCTGCTCGCGTCGACGGCGATCAGCGGCTGCCCCTGCGGGGAGCGCGGCGTGATGGACGGGCCCTTGACGGAAAAGTTCTTTCCCTCGAAGTCGATGTAGTGCAGCTTGTCCCGATCGATGAATCGTCCGCTCGCAGCGTCACGAATCTCGGCGTCGTCCTCCCAGCTGTCCCACAGCCGACTGACCACCTCGACAGCCTCGGACGCTTCCTCCCACGCGGACTCGGGGCCCTGCACTGACTTTCGGCCGAACAACGACGCCTGCTCAGCGGTGTCGGACACCGCGACCTGCCAGCCGGCCCGCCCCGCTGACGAGTAGTCGATACTCGCGACGGCCTTGGAGATGTGGAACGGCTCGGTGTGCGTGATTGTCGCAGTGGGGATCAGGCCGATACGCGAGGTCACAGCACTCAGCCGCGCCGCAGTTGCAACCGCCTCCAATCTGCCCCGCACTGCGTGCTGGCCCTCGGATTGCAGTCCGAACGAGTCAGGGAGGAACGCCAGATCCACCCCACCCCGATCCGCGGTGGCCACCAGGTCCACCCAGTACGACGGCGTGAACAGATCTTCGGCGCGCGAATCCTCGCGTCGCCAGGAGTACGGATGAGCTCCGGTTCCCTCGAATTCGAGGCCGACCAGGAATGCTCCGGAACTACGCT
>NZ_LVCT01000727.1:0-8767 GCF_001647205.1 Rhodococcus sp. EPR-134 | reverse complement strand
CTCGGTGGTAGTATCGATTTCGAGCAATCGCCCGGACTGCATGACGCCGACGACGTCGCTGATCTGGCGAACAACCGCAAGATCGTGGGAGATGAAGAGATAGGTCAGGCCCAGTTCGCGCTGCAACTCGTCGAGTAGCGCCAGAATCTGCGCTTGCACCGAGACGTCGAGAGCGGAGACGGGTTCGTCGAGAACGAGCAGGTCCGGCTTCAACGCGAGCGCACGAGCGATCGCCACCCGTTGACGCTGGCCGCCCGAGAGTTCGGCCGGTTTGCGGCTCAGAAACTGCTCGGGAAGTGCAACCTGATCGAGCAACTCTGCCGCACGAGTCTGCTGCTGGCTGCGTCCACCAACCTTGAAGGCCCGCAGCGGCTCCGCAACGATGTCCTGGACGGACAATTTCGGGTCTAGTGATGCATAGGGGTTCTGGTACACGAGCTGGATCTTTCGGCGCAGCTCGCGCAGATCGCTGCCCTTGACCTTCGTGATGTCGTGTCCGTCGAAGGAGATGGTGCCGGCATCCGCCTGCTCCAACCGCACGGCGATGCGCGCCGTGGTCGACTTGCCGGAGCCCGACTCCCCCACCAGCGACACCGTCTGACCCCTCGGAACAGTCAGCGACACTTCGTTCACCGCGGTGATCGAACTCCCGCGTCCGACGTTGAAGTGCTTGGTGATTCCCGTCAGGGTCAGCAGCGGGCTGGTGTCCTGGCGGACCGGGCGAACGACTGGTCCCGAGGACAGGCTCGGCGCAGAGCTCAGAAGTTTCTTCGTGTACTCGTCTCGCGGGTTGTCCAGAATATCTGCGGTGCGGCCGGATTCGACGATCCTGCCGCCCTGCATCACCAGGATCCGGTCCGCGCGGTCTGCGGCCACACCCAGGTCGTGCGTGATCAGGAGCACGGCGGCACCGGATTCGGCGATTCGCTCGTCCAAGTGGTCGAGGATGCGTCGTTGAACCGTGATGTCCAGAGCACTGGTCGGCTCGTCGGCGATGACGAGGGCCGGGTTCGCGACAAGCGCGATACCGATCAGAACTCGTTGCCGCATACCGCCGGAGAGCTCGTGTGGGTACTGGCGTGCTCGGATTTCCGGCCGGTCGATACCCGCACGCTCGAGCACCTCGACGGCGTCCAACCGGGCTTTGCGGCGGTCTGCGAGGCCGTGGATCCGCAGGACTTCTGCAACCTGGTCGCCGATCCGGGTCACCGGGTTGAGCGAGGTCGTCGGATCCTGCGGCACCAAACCGATACGCGCGCCGCGGATTCGCTGCCACGCACGGTCGGAATACGAGTCGATCTGTTCACCCTCGAACTCGACGGTCCCGCCGGTGACGTGGCCACTGCCGGCGAGCAGACCCAATATCGCGTGGGCCGTGGTCGACTTACCGGAACCCGATTCCCCGACCACCGCAACTACTTCGCCCCGACCGACGGTGAAGCTCACACCGGATACCGCGGGCTCGGCACCGTAGGCGATCTGTAAGTCGGTGACGGAAAGCAGCTGTTCTTCGGTCGTGCTCATCGCCGGTTGTTCCTTTCGATCTCGTGGCCGATACGGTGTGCCGAGATGACCACGGCGACAATCGCGAGACCGGGAAGTGTTGTCATCCACCAGGCATTGGCGAGGAAGTTACGCCCCTCGGATACCAGCGATCCCCATTCCGGGGTAGGCGGTACCGCGCCGAATCCCAAGAAGCTCAGTGCCGACACTGCAAGAACTGCCTGCCCGAACTCGACTGCGGACAGCGCGACCACGGGCGCGTACGAGTTGGGAAGCACGTGCCGACGCAGGACACCGAGCCACCGCACACCCGAACCGAACGCGGCCTCGACGTACTGAGCGCCGCGCACCCGCATCACTTCGGCACGCATCACTCGCGCAAAGTTCGCGACCATGCTGACGCCGACCGCGATGGCGACGTTGATGGTGCCGAAGCCGAGTGCGGTCACCAGTGCCAACGAGAGCAGCAGCGCCGGAATGGACAGCAGCACGTCGACGATACGCATCAGCACGGCGTCGACGACGCCACCGACAAAGCCCGCGAGCAAACCGATTATCGATCCCGCCACCAATGCGATTCCGACCGCCACCAAGGTTGCGGTCAGGGACAGCGCGGCGCCGTGCACGAACCGTGTGTACAGGTCACGTCCGAGATTGTCGGTTCCGAACCAGTGAGCCAGGCTCGGGCCCTGCAGTTTGTCCGCCGGGACACCGGACAACGGATCGCCGCTGGCAAAGAATCCGGGTGCGACGGCAAAGCCGATGGCAAGCAACACGATCAACACCGGAATCACCAAGCCGGGCTTTCGGATCCAGCCGATGGCCGTGGACTTTCGGCGCGAAACAACAGGTGCCTTCGCCTCGACGCTCGGATCGAGGAGTAGGGGTTCGATCAATGTGTCAGACATGAGCCGGCTCCAGATCGGTCGAGCTTTCGGTATTCGACTTTTCGGTGTGACTCTTCTTCGTCTGGATGATCCGTGGATCTATCAAGGGGTAGAAGAGGTCGACCGCGAGGTTGACGAGCACGAACACGAGAGAGGCGAACACAACGACTCCCTGCACCACCGGGATGTCCTGCGCCATCACCGACGTCTGTGTCAGACGGCCGACGCCCGCGCGGGAGAACACCGTTTCCACAACCACCGAGCCCGCCAGCAGCGTGCCGACCAGCACACCGGCAATGGTGAATGCCGGAATGCTCGCCAGTCGCAACGCGTGACGGGTCTGCACGCGCCAACGGCTTGCGCCCTTGGCGTACGCAGTCTCCACGTGCGGCGAACGTAGCGTCGACTGCAGGCTGGTCGTGAGCACCTGCGCGATCACCGCGCCGGTCGGGATCGCCAAGGTGATCGCCGGAAGAATCACCGTTGCGAATCCCTTGTCTCCGAATGCCGGGAAGATGTGCAGACGGAACGAGAAGAGTTGCAGAAGAATCAGGCCCACCCAGAAAGTGGGCACTGCCACACCCAGCGGCGGCAGCGAGAACAACAGGTTCGCGAGCCACCGCCTGCGGGTGTAGGTAGCGAAGAACGCGATCGCCACTCCGAACAACACGGCCAGAACCAAAGCGGTGGTTGCCAAGACCAGAGTGCTCGGCAGCGCCGAGAAGATGGCATCCGTCACCGACTGACCGGTGGAGATGGACGTTCCGAAATCGCCGCGAAGAGCATTCGTCAGCGATGTCCAGTACTGCACCCACACCGACTGGTCCAAGCCGTACCGTGCCCGAAGCTGATCGAGCGCAGCCTGATCCACTGCAACACCCTGACCGGACGAGTCGGCAGCCATGCTGACGGGATCACTGGGCAGGAGGAACAGAATCACGAACGAGATGGTGAAGGCGGCCCACAGAACCACTGCGGCCTGGCCCAGTCGGGTGAGTACGTATCGAGTCATGATTACTTACCCGACAACCATGCGTCGTAGAACTGCAGGCGCGAGGAGGCTTCGAAGTTCAGGTCCTGCACACTCGATCCGGCGCCGATGGCCTGCGAGAGCTCGATGGTGGGGATGGAGAGTCCACGGTCGAGGATCAATTCCTGTGCGGTGGATACCAGTTCGCCGCGTTGGCCGTTGTCCGTGGCTGCAAGCTGGTCTGTGAGTACCTTGTCGAGCTCCGGATCTGCGCCGCGACGGTTCAGGTTGCGGCCTTCGGTGCTGAACGATGCCCGCAAGATGTCGGCGTCCGCGCGAGTGCTGTTGTAATACAGCGAATCGTAATCACCCGATACTCCCTTCTCGGTCCATTCACCGTTCGAGACCAGGTTGAGCTGCAGATCGACGCCGACCTTCTTGAGCTGCTGCTGCACGAGCTCGAGGATGGCCTGGTTACCCGAGAACACCGGACTGAAGGTGACGCTGAAAGTGAGCTTCTGCCCGTCCTTCTCGCGGATACCGTCGCTGCCGGTCTTCCAACCAGCCGCGTCGAGGAGTTTCGCCGACTTGTCGGCGTCGTACGTCACGACACTGGATTCGTCGCTGTAGAGCGGAGTGGTGTGAGCCAGCGGGCTCGTGGCCGGGAAGAACGACGGATCCAGAACGGTGTCGACGAGTTCTTGGCGGTTGATCGCGGGAATGATGGCCTGACGAACAGCCTGATCAGCGAGAACGCCGCGACTGACGTTGGGCTGGAAGAAGAAGCTCACACCCGGGTTCGGCCTTGTGAGGATTCGTCCACCCGCGCCCTCGATTTGCGGCGCATCCTGCGGAAGCGCATCGCTGACCGCATCGAGCTGGCCGGAGGCCACGCTGCCCGCCCGCACACCGGATTCGGGAACCACCGTGAAGTCGACGCCATCGAGGTACGCCTCGCCCTGATGCGCGACCGCATCCGAGGCCCAGTTGTATCCCGCACGCTTGGCGATCTTGACGCTCTTGTCCTGCTGCCAGTCGGTGTACACGAACGGTCCGGAGGCGATCACCGCTGCACCGGGGCAGCGCTGCTCGGATGCCAGCGCGGTGGTGGAATCGGCGAGGATTCCGAGCTGTGGCGTCGAAGTTGCTTGCAGGAACTGAACATTGGGTCCGGAGAAATTGATCTTCGCCGTGTGAGCATCTACGACGTCGGTACCGGTGTACGAGGACAGGTAACTCTTCGCCAACGACGCGTTCGGTCCCAGGTTCTTGACCGAGTCGAAGGTCTTCTTCACCGAATCCGCCGTCACCGGTGTGCCGTCACTGAAGGTGGCGTCGTCGCGAAGGACGAACGTGAAGCTAGCGGCGTCGGGGCTGATCTCCCAGCTCTTGGCGAGCCACGGGGTGATCTCTCCGGTGTCGGGATTTTGATCGGTCAGCGAATCCACCACGGTCCGAGTGACATACACGGTCTGGTTACTGCCGGCCTGGGCCGGATCGGCGCACGTCGGCGCCTGCGACAGACCGTAGCGAAGGGTTCCGCCGGACTGGGCGGGGCCTGCGTCGGCAGCACTGTCACTCCCGCTGCTGCAGCCGGCGAGGACGGTGCCGAGAACCGAGACAGCACCGATACCGGCGATTACGGTCGCGCGTTTGCGGGCACCGAATGAGGGCGAAGACACCAAGAACTCCTAAAGAGGCATGCCGAAGAGCGCACCCGTCGCCTGAGACGAGAAAGGCGATCGAGCACGAATCACTTGTGAGAGAAGAGAAAACAGACTTGTCGACGACTCGCCTGAGTGTGAATGACTGACCGAGGTCAGTTGGTACAGAAAGATCCCGCGGTGCGGCACAGGTCTACGTGACGACGCGACCAGGCGGTATCGAAACCGCCTTCGACTGCCTTCATTTCGTGTTCCTCCATCGGTCCTGGCGGTAGCACCCGCACCCGATCACTCGGGGGGTTGCTGCGACTTCAATGAGCCAGGTCTCTCGGTCGCTCTGGATGGTCGTTCGCAAGTCTACGAGGTTAAACCCGGGTGTTGTCAACCCGGTCGGTAGGAATTGCTGCTCGAGTCACATTTTCGAGGACCCGAAGTTGTTTCTCGAACGGGTGGATGCCCACCTCTTCGGGCGAGAGTGACGCGTCGTAAAGCGGTGTGTATCCACTGGACAGATACAGCGCGACGGCCTCGGGTTGCCGAGGACCCGTCGTGAGAAACACCCGGTTGTATCCACGAAGTTCGATCTCTCGTTCCAACTCGCGAACGACGGCCTTGCCGAGGCCGCGCTTCCGATGGTCGACCGATGTCCAGATTCTCTTCAGTTCGGCAGTGGTGGAATCGAATTGACGAAACGCACCACCGGCGATCGGCAGACCGTCGTGGGTGAGCACCAGAAGCGCACCCTGCGGGTAGGCAAATTCTTCTGCCGGATACGTCGTGAGATCCTCGAGCATCGCTTCGTGAGTCCCGCCGTAACGCGAACTGTATTCGAGTGCCAACTCCGCGATCAGTGGAGCTGCCAAGGGATCGTCCTGCGATACCGAATAGACCTCTACCGCTCCGACACCCTCGAGCTGCCGAGTTCCGAGCTCCAGTGCCACAACACTTTCCTCCATGAATCTGGTCAACGCTCCCCCAGCCTGAAAACTTCCGGAGCGAGGGTGGTTCCGTCGACGAGGTCCGCCACAAGTTCTCCCAAGGCCGGACCGAACTTGAACCCATGCCCCGAGAACCCCGCCGCCACTGTGACGGCGCCGACTCGGTCGATGACGAAGTTACTGTCCGGCGTGCTCGTGTACAGGCACGTGATCGACTCGACACGGGTGGAATCGACGCCGGGCAACCACGACTCGGCGTACTCCACCAATCGCTGCTCTCCGTCGACATCAGGGGTGTAGTCACGGGTCTGCGGAGTCACCACCGGCCCGGTCGCGTGTTCGCCGATCTTGATCCCGTCCTCGGAACCGAGCCCGTAGATCCCCGCGGTCTCCAATTCTGCGCCGGTGTGGTGAACGAAACTCGGCCACTCGACTCCGGGATCGAGCGGTGCGAAGTGTGCCGGTTGTTCCTGTGTCGTGCGCAACGTCGGCAGTACGATCTCGGAGCCGAGACCGCTGTCTGCGATCAGATCTGCAGTCCACGCACCGGCCGCGATCACGACCTGACGAGCTGCGAGCGTTCCACTGTCCGTCACCACGTCCACGCCGTAGGACGCCCGCGCGAGTGCCAACACCCGAACATCGTGACGGACCTCGGCGCCCGCAAACACCGCTCCTGCCTTCAGAGCGGTCACGGCGCGGTCCGCGTGCAACCGGCCTGCGTCGGGATGATGGAGCACCGTGGTGTCGAATCGCAGCCCCGGCCAACGGGCGGACGCCTCGGCAGGAGTGAGGATCTCACCCTTGATGCCCGCCTCGCGAAGTATCTTCGCCTTGGACTGCACTGCCTGCGGCAGGCCGTGATCAACGGCGCCGGTGAGTTCCAGGAACCCGATGTCCGTCGTGGTCTCCAACTCCCGCCACAACGGCAGCGCGCCGGCCGCCAAACCTGTGTACAGGTGATTGTCGTAGGCCTGCCGGTAGATACGCGAAGTACCGTGCGACGCACCGTGCTTGTGACTCGGCCCGAACTGTTCCAACTGAATGACGCTACGTCCGCGTGCCGCGAGCCGCCATGCGGCGGAGGACCCGACGAGTCCTCCGCCGATGACGATCACATCGAGAAGCTCACTCATGGACGAGAGCTCACTTGGTCTTCGGAAGGCCGGGCGGGTTGATCAGGGACGTGTCGACGGCTTCGCTGGTGATGTTCCAGCGCTCGAGGATCTGCTGGTACGTGCCGTTCTCGATCGTGTGGTTGATCGCGTCGTTGATCGCCTTGATCAGGCCGTTGTCCTTCTTCACCAGCACCGCGATCTGCCCCTGCAGGGTGTCGCCGGCCCCGGAGAACTCACCGACAACCTCGGTCTCCCCCGACTGCTTGGCGTGGAACTGCGACGACGGGTTCGGGCCGAAGTAGGCGTCGATCCGGCCGGACTGCAGCGGGAGGTAGTAGTCGGTGGTGTTCTGGTAGTAAGAGATGTCGGTAGGCGCCAGGCCGGCCGCGACGTTCTGCTCACTCCACTTGACCAGCAGCGCTTCCTGATTGGTGCCCGAGGAGACGGCGATCTTCTTGCCCGCGACGTCCTTGGGTTCCTTGATGGAGATTCCGGCACCCTTCTTGGCTTCGAAGGCGAGGGTGTCGAGTCGGTAGGTCGCGAAGTCGTACTTCTCCTTACGCTCTTCTGTGACAGTCACATTGGAGAGGAAGGCGTCGGCCTCGCCGGAGTCGATACGGACGAAGTTCTGTGCCCAATCTGCTGTCTGCAGGTCGACCTTCAAGCCGAGAACGTCACCGATCAGATAGGCGAAGTCGGTCTCGGAACCGATGAGAGTGGTGTCGTCGTCGGCGTAGAAACGGAGCGGCGGAGCGGAACCGGCACTACCGGTGACGCGCAGCGTGCCACGATCGCGGATGTCCTGAGGTAGCTCGGCGGCGATGGAATCCACCTTGTCGGTGGTGATGCGGTTCTGATCGGCCGTGAGGTTGTAACCCGCAGCGGCGGTGACCTGGGCGCCGTCGGACTCGGCGTCCGCGCTGCTGCATGCAGCGCTGAGCAATCCGACGGTGGCAAGCGCCGAGATCAGAAAAGTCGCGCGACGGGATGTGGAGAACATCAATTTTTCCTTCCGGGAATGAGTCTGGGTCGCGTCAGAGGACGCGGGAGAGAAAGGCTTTGGTCCGTTCGTGGACCGGATTGTCGATCACCTGCGAAGGCGGGCCCTGTTCGACGATGACGCCGCCGTCCATGAAGACCGCAGTGTCCGCCACTTCCCGAGCAAATCCGACCTCGTGTGTGACGATCACCAAGGTGGCGCCGTCACGGGCCAGCTGAGCGAGGACTTCGAGAACCTCGCCCACCAGTTCCGGGTCGAGCGCCGACGTCGGCTCGTCGAAGAGAATGACCGCCGGCCGCAGTGCCAGCGCTCGCGCTATCGCGACGCGCTGTTGCTGGCCACCGGAGAGTTGGCGGGGATACTCGTCCGCCTTGTCCCCCACTCCCACTCGCTCGAGCAGCGCGCGGGCCTCGCGGTGCACCTCGTCACGATCACGCTTCTGGGCCGAGAGCGGCGCTTCCACCACGTTTTCCAACGCGGTCAGGTGCGGAAACAGGTTGAAGTTCTGGAACACGAATCCGATGTGCGAACGCTGTTTCAGGATCTCGCGGTCACGCAGTTCGTGGAGTCGATTTCCCTTGCGCCGGTATCCGATCAGCTCTCCGTCGATCCGTACGGTTCCGCGGTCGACTTTTTCGAGGTGATTGAGGGTTCGCAGCAAGGTGGACTTACCGGAACCCGACGGAC
>NZ_LVCT01000726.1:0-226 GCF_001647205.1 Rhodococcus sp. EPR-134 | reverse complement strand
GCACGGGCGGATCCTCGTGCATAGTGGCGCTCCACGTAGTACTGACCGATCGAGAGCAACGTCGTGAGGATGATGTACCAGATCGTGGCGACCATCAGCAGGGGCACGACTCGTCCGTTGCGTCCGAAGATGACCTGCACCTGGTAGAACAGTTCGGCGATTGCCATGGTGGAGACGATCGACGTTCCCTTGAAGAGTCCGATGACCTCGTTGGCGGCGTTGGGGA
>NZ_LVCT01000725.1:0-22955 GCF_001647205.1 Rhodococcus sp. EPR-134 | reverse complement strand
CACCGAGATGATTCCGGAGCGAATGATCTCGGCCGAGTATGCAGCCTGGTGCAGCGCCAAACCGATGACTGCCGCGGTGAATCCGCCGATCACACCGCTGACCTGGAAGGTGAAGAACTCGGGACCGAAAGGTATTCCGAGAGAAAGTGTCTGGTACAGGTAAGTGATGTTGAACCAGAAGAGCAACTGCACGATGAGTGGAATCGAGCGGAAGGCCCAGATGTAGGTCCAGGCGATCACCTGCAGGACCGGATTCTTCGACAACCGACCGAGTGCCAGGAAAACACCGAGACCGAACCCGAGGATCGTCCCCCACAGGGTCAGTTTGATCGTCATCCACAACGCGGCGAGCACTGATTTCGCGGTGAAGTACTGCGCGAACGTCGGCCAGTCCCAGCCGGGGTTGACGACGAGCCCGTGGATGAACTGAGCAAGCAGGACCAGCACGACCGCACTGATCACCCAGCGCAGCGGGTGCCAGGTGCGAGCGACGACAAGCTCCGAGTCGGGAAGTTGCGACTCGGACACCGACTTTTCGGGGCGGACATCGGTGGGCGCGCTCACGGCGCGCTACCTGACGGAGTGGACATCACGAATAGACCTTTCGGGGAAATGGGAACGCAGCTGTGTCCTCGAGTTGGTGCGCTCGAGTTGCGAAGACGACGAGAGTTCGGTCAGCGACAGTGACACGAAGCGGTGCGGCACAGATCGATGTGACGTCGCTTGTGCGCAGCGTGCGAAGTGGTACCCATGTGATGCCTTCCATCGGTCCTGGCGGTAGCACCCGCTCCCGATCACTCGGGGGGTTGCTGCGACGTCGACGAGCCAGGTCTCTCGGTCGCTCTGGATGGTGAGCAAAGACTAGACGCGAAATGTCGAGTCGTCAAATGTTGTATTTCCCTGCACTGCAAGGGAAATGAAGTGTCTACGATGTTGAAATCGCATTGATTTCAACGGTGTCCGAAGCCGCGTTCGGCGTGTTGAATGGAGCGTTCGAATGAAGACCGGGACCGCCGTCCGGACTGACTTTTCCTCTGCCGTACCGTCTGCGGAGTGAGTGGACTCGACGCTTTCTTCATCTTGTTGGCCGGTATCGGCGCGGGCGCGATCAACGCCGTGGTCGGCAGTGGAACGCTGATCACGTTTCCCACCCTGGTCGCCTTCGGCATGCCGCCCGTGACCGCAACCATGTCCAACGCGGTCGGGCTCGTCGCCGGCGGAGTTTCGGGTACCTGGGGCTACCGACGTGAGCTGTCCGGACAGTGGGACCGACTGAAGTGGCAGATTCCGGCGTCCCTCGCCGGAGCACTACTCGGTTCGTGGTTGCTCATGCACCTACCCGAGAAACTGTTCGAGACCATCGTTCCGGTGCTCTTGGTCCTCGCTCTCGCGCTCGTCCTCCTCCAACCACGCATCCAGGCGTGGGCCAAGAAGCGTTCCACCGAAGAAACGACGCTGTCCACCAAGAGGCTGATGCTCCTGACCGCCGGCACTTTTGCAGTCGGCATTTACGGCGGATACTTCACTGCCGCGCAGGGCATCCTTCTCATCGGTGTGATGGGTGCCATCCTCCCGGAAACCCTCCAGCGCATGAACGGCGCGAAGAACCTGCTGTCGCTGCTCGTCAACATCGTTGCAGCAGGGATGTACATCACTCTGGCATTCGATCAGATCAATTGGGCAGCAGCCGGTTTGATCGCCGTCGGCTCACTCGGTGGTGGCGTCCTCGGCGCCCGCTACGGACGGCGCCTGTCCCCCACTGCATTGCGCTACACGATTGTCGTCGTCGGCCTGATCGGCCTGTGGCGCCTTCTCGCTTGACCGCCCACATCGGGCGCCACCCGCACATACTGGAGTAATGACCAGTACAGAAGATCAGACCGGTTGGACCTACCTCATGGACATGGACGGGGTTCTCGTCCACGAGGAGCACTTGATACCTGGAGCGGACACGTTCCTGGCAGAGCTGGCGTCGAACGACATCCCGTACATGGTGCTCACCAACAACTCCATCCGCACCCCGCGTGACCTGCGAGCACGCCTGCTCAATTCGGGACTCGACATCCCGGAGAAGTCGATCTGGACGTCAGCGCTCGCAACCGCGACGTTCCTGGCCAACCAGCGGCCAGGCGGCAGCGCCTACGTGGTCGGCGAATCGGGCCTGACCACTGCCCTGCACGACATCGGTTACGTCCTGACGGACAGCGACCCCGACTACGTCGTCCTCGGCGAGACGCGAACGTACTCCTTCGAGGCAATCACCACCGCCATTCGCCTGGTCGAGCGTGGATCGCGGTTCATCGCCACCAACCCGGACGCCACCGGGCCGTCGCGTGACGACCGGCGATGAAAATGATGATGGATACCAAGCCTGCGAGGGCTCCCAGACTGAGTAGGACTTCCCGTACCCGGTTCGGCATCGAGGCCTTTGCATGTTTTTTCGTGTGTCGGGCCATTGCCATCACACCTTTGCCGCGAAGGTCAGGACGATGTTCGACGTGCTGTTCGTCGGCGGTGTCGGTGTTGTCGGAAGCTGCACCGAGACACATAAATTCTCGGTAGCCCCGACCGCCAGTGGGCGGTCGGGGCTACCGATGGCTTGATTCGCGGTGAGTGTCAGCGCGAGCGAGGACACAACGTTGGCGCCGTCAGTGCACTTGTTGGCAACAGTTCCGTTGGAGGAAACCGTCATTCGTAGAGAGGTCGTCAACGCACCACTACTCGTAGACGTGATCGTGTACTTCAGCGGGACAGTTGTCCCTGTGCCCAGGTTGTTGACCTTGATCAGAGCGGTATTCGAATCGCCGGGAATCATTCCGGACTTGCCAAGCTCACTGAAATTCAGAGACCTGGTCAGAATGGGCTGGGCAATGCTGTTCAACTGCAGATTGATGGAACCCGTCGTGATGTTGCCCGAGGTTGCCGTGGCGGAAGACGTCCAGGCCGCGAGCGTGGTCACACGATTCCCACGCCTTCAAGGCAATCGTCGCATTGGCAACGGTCGGCCTCACTGTTGTCGGTGCGTCCCAGATCGGTGGCACCAAGGCGGGGTACACCGACGAAGCCACGGCAACAAGCATTCAGTTCGGCACTGCTGCAACCTTTCCCACGTCTCCAAGCACAGCCAGTTGCGCAGTGAATTTTGCGGTCGTTGTTCCGGTCGCAGTAACGATCACCTGGCCCGCGACTGTCGGAAGCTCATACCGTCTCATTGCCCGCGATAGCAACGGATCCTTGTTGGGATCGAATGACTACACCGCAACGTCTACTACAGGCTCCATGAGATACGGCTCGGGCGGTACAACAGTCGCGTTCCCGCTCATCGTCGGCACCTACAACATCGAAATCCATGGACTGAGCGGCACGTCGGTCACGCCGTCGTACTCCGGCTACCAATTCAGCATTCTCGTCGGCCTGCTCTACTCGTGTGGCGGTCCGATCAGCGGGACATCTGCTCTCAGTCGATCGGCAGCGCCGGCACTGGCGGCAGACGCTCCGAGCACTCCTACCACGGCCGTCACTTCCACGGCCGTCACTTCCACGGCCGTCACTTCCACGACCGCCTCATCCACCACGCCCACCACGACATTGGCGCCGGCTGCGACAACCACCAGCACAACTGCACCGTCGACAACCACCTCGTCACAGACTACAACTTCGCCGCCGCCCACAACGACAACGACAACGGTGCCACCAGCCACGACCACTCCGAGCGAGGCCCCCGTCGGCACCCCGGTGACCACTACCGGTCACAGTGCACAGAAGCTCTCGACTTCCACTGGAACCGTTGTGTCCGTGTCGAATTCATCAGGTACTGAAGTCTATCGAGGTACCGTCGACAGCGACGCTGTCCTGCATTGGCTCACCGGTACCGATCAGCTATACGTAATCACCCCTTCCGGAGTCGCCGTCATCGACACGTCAACGGGAGTCTGGGCCGAATCTCCTACCCCGAGCGAACTGCCGGACGAGATCAAGGCGCTGGTGCCGTGATGAGAAAGACAACGAAAGCTGCCATGGCAGTTGCCGCGGCCGGAGCCGTATTGCTCGGCGGTTCGGGCACATTGGCGAAGTGGACCGACAGTGCGACCCTGACAAGCGCCGCTGTCCAGTCCGGGACCCTGGATCTGGGAGCGTGCGTGACCACGAGCGGCGGGGGCTGGTATTCGCAGGTCTACGTCAACGCGCCCACCAATCCGAATCCACTCGTATATATCCCGGACATCACTACCTACCGGCTCAAGCCCGGATTCAACTACACGTATTTCTGCGATTCGAAGGTGATGGCCACCGGCCCCCGTCTGAAAGCGAACGTGACAGTCGACAAGACCAAGTTGAGCGGCGGGCTCGCAGCCGCCAACATCGACCTTCGCACGTACGTCACGGATCAGAGCAACAATCTGCTGTACGACAGCACAGCACCGACGCCGAACCTCATCGCGGTCACGTCGGCGCTGAACAACACCAATCTGACGGCGCAGGTGTTGTTCACGATCTACCCCACCGACACGACAAGCTCAGGTCTCACACTGAATACGACGGCGTTGACGATCGACGTCAAACAACTGGGTCTCACGCCCGCACCGTAGAACGCCTTGCCGTCGGAAGTTCGAGGCAAGGCGCTCCAGCGATTCAGCCGAGTGCTCGCTTCAGATCAGCCAACAGATCAGCCGTGTCTTCGAGCCCGACGGACAGACGGACAACGCCGTCTGTAAGACCCACTGCTGCACGGCCTTCCGGACCCATGGCCCGGTGCGTTGTCGTGGCGGGGTGAGTGATCAACGACTTGGAATCTCCCAAGTTGTTGGAGATGTCGATGACGCGCAGGCCGTTGAGAACCTCGAACGCCCGCTTCTTGCCCTCTCCGTCAGGCGCATCGAGCTCGAACGTGACAACCGTTCCGCCACCGCTCATCTGAGACTTCGCGAGCTCGTGCTGCGGATGCGACGTCAGGTACGGATACTTGACCCACTTGACGCCGGAGTGTCCTTCGAGGAATTCGGCGATCTCGAGTGCCGAAGCCACGGAGTGCCGAATACGGACCGGCATCGTCTCCAGGCCCTTGAGCAGAGTCCACGCATTGAATGGACTGAGCGCAGGACCGGTGTGCCGCATCAGTTCTCGGACGGGACCACTGATGTATTCCTCGGTTCCGAGAATCGCGCCACCGAGCACGCGCCCCTGACCGTCGATGTGCTTGGTGCCGGAGTACACAACGACGTCGGCGCCCAGATCGAGGCTGCGCTGCAGAAGCGGCGTCGCGAAGACGTTGTCCAGCACTACCTTTGCACCGGCTGCATGAGCAAGCTCCGACACCCGTCGAACGTCGACGAGAGATTGCATCGGGTTGGACGGCGTCTCGAAGAACACTGCCGTGGTAGGCACGGACAGCGCCTCTTCCCACTGCGCGTTGTCTTCACCGTCGACGAAGACGACCTCGACTCCCCAGCGCGGAAGAATCTCGTTGCACACGACGAAGCAGGATCCGAAGAGGCTGCGCGCAGCCACCAATCGGTCGCCGTTGGCCAACAGTGCGCCCAACGCCGTGAAGACTGCCGACATTCCGCTGGCAGTCGCAAAGCAGGCTTCTGCACCTTCGATGAGACGCAGGCGCTCTTCGAACATCTTGACCGTCGGGTTGCCGTAGCGGGAGTAGACAAAATGATCCACTTCGCCGGTGAAGGCTTGTTCGGCGGATTCTGCACTCTCGTAGACGAATCCGGAGTTGAGGAACAGCGCTTCGGAAGTCTCCTCGAACCCGGTACGCATCAGTCCGCCGCGAACACCGAGGGTGCCGAGACCGACGTCGTCCGGCAGCGCTCGTTGAAATGCGCCACCCTGGGGAATTCCGCTCACTGCTGCCTCCATGGCAAGCCGATGGCCCGCCAACCTACAAGTCCGCGATGTCCGTCGGCACCCAATGCGCCTTCGAACCCGTCGAGCACGTTGTACGACGGGCCGATGCCCGCCGCAGTCGCAGCTTCCGCCGCACCGATGGAACGTTGTCCGGATCGACACAGGAAAATCACCGGACGCTCCGACCCGGAGGAATCAGCAGTGATGCCGGCTTCCTTCAACTGGTCGACGAAGTTGTCATTGCGCGCGCCAGTCGGGTGGCTCACCCATTCGATCAGTGCGGCCTGCTTGCCGAGGGAGGACACATCGGGGACACCGACGTACTTCCACTCCGCATCGGTCCGCACGTCGACCAGCACGGCGTCGGGGTTTTCGCGGAGCAGCTCCCAGGCTTGCTCCGGCGTCAGATCGCCTGCGTAACTCACGTAGTCCATGTTTTCACAAGACTGCCGTGAGCGCCTGAGCGGGCCGTCAGTTGCAGACGACCCAACGGTTGCCGTCACGGGTCAGGGCCCAGGTCGAGACTCGCTCGCCCGCTCCGCCACCGGTGATCGTCACGTCGGCCCGGGCGCGATCGCCGTTGACCGCGACCCCGTCCACACCCTTCAGCTCGACCGTCCCGTCGACGCCGGCCATCGGACCGTTGCTCGAATTGAAGCTCGCGCAGGTCAGGGTCTTGATCGTCGCCGCGTCATTCCGATTCTCGGCATCGACGTAGTCGGTGACGGAGCGGCTCACGCGGTCCGACTCGGTGACGTTCTCCTCGGCCGGCGAGATCCACGATGCGACGAAGATTCCACCCAGGATCAAGGCGACGATGGCGACAGCCAAGAGGAACGGCCCCGCAGACGCCTTCTTGCCATCGATGTTGTCGGATTCGCGCAGCTCGTCACTCATAACGCCAATAGTCCCCCACAACTAGAAATTGTGGCCCGTCAAGGATCAGGCCCCTACCCCGGATACCCGAGACAACAGGAGAATGGGAGGAAAGAATAGGTTTACCCACAACCGATCGAGTGAGAGTGTGGATCCGTTCGGCCGCAACCGAGGCACTGTGCTTAGGTTCGGCTAAATTGGATACTTGTCGATATGTTGTCCGAACTTCGAAGAAGGTAGCTGTCCTCACGATGACTGACTCCAACCGCCCACTCCGGGTCGCGATCGTCGGCGCCGGCCCCGCCGGCATCTACGCCGCCGACGCCCTCATGAAATCCGACACCGCAGTTTCCGGCCGCGGCGTCAGCATCGACCTCTTCGAGCGCATGCCCGCGCCCTTCGGCCTGATTCGTTACGGCGTCGCGCCCGATCATCCGCGCATCAAGGGCATCATCACCGCCCTGCACAAGGTGCTCGACAAGCCTCAGGTACGCCTGCTCGGCAACATCGACTACGGCACCGACATCACCCTCGACGACCTGCAGTCGTTCTACGACGCGGTCATCTTCTCCACCGGCGCCAACGCCGACCGTGCGCTCGGCATCCCGGGCATCGAACTCGACGGCAGCTACGGCGCGGCCGACTTCGTCTCCTGGTACGACGGCCACCCCGACGTACCGCGTACGTGGCCGCTCGAAGCCGAGAAGGTCGCCGTCCTCGGCGTCGGCAACGTTGCCCTCGACATCGCCCGCGTTCTCGCCAAGACCGGCGACGAACTGCTGCCGACCGAGATCCCCGCCAACGTCTACGAGGGCCTCAAGAACAACAAGGCCGTCGAGGTTCACGTCTTCGGACGCCGCGGCCCGGCCCAGGCCAAGTTCACCCCTCTCGAACTGCGCGAACTCGACCACTCGCCGACCATCGAGGTCATCGTCGACCCCGAGGACATCGACTACGACGAGGGTTCCGAGCAGGCTCGCCGCAACTCCAAGCAGGTCGACATGGTTGCGAATACGCTGCAGGACTGGGCAATTCGCGACGTCGGAGCCCGTCCTCACAAGCTGTTCCTGCACTTCTTCGAATCTCCCACGGAGATCCTCGGTGAAGACGTCAAGGTCGTCGGCCTGCGCACCGAGCGCACTCAGCTCGACGGCACCGGCAACGTCAAGGGCACCGGCACGTACAAGGACTGGGATGTCCAGGCCGTGTACCGCGCCGTCGGTTACCTCTCGCAGAACATCACGCAGTTGCCGTTCGACGACCAGGCCGGCACCGTCCCCAACGACGCCGGACGCGTCGTCGCCGACGACAACGCCGAGGGCGCAGCCCGGTTCATGCCGGCCACCTACGTCACCGGCTGGATCAAGCGCGGCCCCGTCGGCCTCATCGGCCACACCAAGGGTGACGCCAACGAAACCGTCGCGAATCTTCTCGAGGACTCCGTCGACTTCGCGGGCGCCGCGAACCCCGACGAGAACGCCGTCATCGAGTTCCTCGAAGGCAAGCAGGTTCCGTACACGACCTGGCAGGGCTGGTACCGCCTCGACGCGCACGAGCGCAGCCTGGGCGAGCCCGAGGGCCGTGAGCGCATCAAGGTCGTCGAGCGTCACGACATGCTGAAGGCATCCGAGCCCGACCGCGCGAACTGAGTGCGCGGAAGTAACTGAACAGAAGCCCTCCACCGGCCCGACGCGACCCAGGTCACATCGGGCCGGTGGTGTGTGCAGGGACCCAGGGCAACAGGGCAAAATAGACCCCGTGTTTGACGCCCATGTGCATATCATCGACCCGCGCTTCCCGCTGGTCGAGAATCACGGGTACCTGCCTGAGCCCTTCACCGTGGCCGATTACCGGGCCCGGATTGCCTCGCTGAAGGGCCTCAGCGTTGACGGCGGCGCGGTGGTGACCGCGTCGTACCAGGGCAATGACCAGGAATACCTGAAAGCTGCCTTGTCCGAACTCGGTGAAGGCTGGGTGGGCGTCACTGCTTTGCCGCTCGATGCGACGGATGAAGACATCGTTGCTCTGGACGCACTGGGAGTACGTGCCGTCCGGTTCAACCTGCGCCGCGGCGCCACCGACCTGCGTCTGCTTGCCGATCTTGCCAACCGCGCATTCGATCTGGTCGGCTGGCACGCCGAGTTCTACGTCGATGCCACGCTGTTGCTGTCGTTGGAACCGGTCTTCGCCAAATTGCCCGCGGTGAGCATCGACCATTTGGGAATGTCCACCCGCGGACTGCCGTATCTCCTCAACCTCGTCGACCGCGGAGTGCGCGTCAAAGCCACCGGGTTCGGCCGCACCACCATCTCCGACGTCAGCGATGTGCTGCGCCAGATCCACGCGGTCAATCCCGCTGCGCTGATGTTCGGCACCGATCTACCCGGTACACGGGCACGTCGAGCGTTCGAGGTCCACGACCTGGACGTGATCGCCGACGCTGTCGGCGACGACCTGCCCGCGGTCATGTGCGACAACGCCCGCTCCTGGTACCGCTGCGCTCAGGTGAACGCAACGGCTCCCAGCCACAGCCCCGCCGCGATCAGCGCTCCGAACAGTTCCACCAGCATGGACAATCCGACTGCCTTCACCGCGTGAAGCGTCGACGACCAAGCGATGTCGTAACGGCGCAGCCGCGCTAGTTCCGCGAAATACGTTCCGACGATGAATCCCAGGAACAAGCCCACGACCGGAATCACGAAGAACCCGATGATGCCGACGACGCCGCCGACCACCACCGACAGGTTGGGCACTCCCCCGGACTTCATCCGCTTGCCCGGCCACGTGTACTTCACGATCCCGGTGACCACCAGTGCCAGCGTGGACAGCGCGAACACCGTCCACGCCGTGGCACCACCGGTCATGATCGCCCACACCAGAATTGCACCGAAAACGAGAAGCGTCCCCGGGAGAATCGGAACGACGACACCGATCAGACCGACCAGGATGACCAGCCCGACGAGGACCTCGGCCGCTGGACTCATCCGACGGGACGCACCTTCGACGCAGCCTCGCGAGCACGGTCGCGTGCAGTAGGCACATCGGCGGCCGTCGACACTGCAACACCCATGCGACGACGCGTAAAGCTCTCCGGCTTGCCGAAGAGCCGCAGGTCCGTCTCGGGAACCGCGAGCGCCTCGGCGACGCCGTCGAATCCGATCCCCTTTGCCTCCACTCCGCCGTAGATCACTGCCGATGCTCCCGGAGACGTGCGCGTCGTGTCGACCGGCAAGCCCAGGATCGCGCGGGCATGCAGTTCGAACTCCGAAAGTCGCTGCGTCCGCAGAGTCACCAATCCGGTGTCGTGCGGCCGTGGGCTCACTTCGGAGAAGAAGACGTCGTCGCCCTTCACGAATAGCTCGACGCCGAAGATGCCTCGCCCGCCCAGAGCCGTGGTCACCTTCTCGGCGACGTCTCGGGCCGAGGCGAGGGCAACCGCGGACATCTGCTGCGGCTGCCACGATTCGATGTAGTCTCCGGCCTCCTGCAGGTGCCCGATCGGTTCGCAGAACGACGTCTCGACCTGACCGCTCTCACCGACGGCTCGAACTGTCAATTGCGTTATCTCGTAATCGAAATCGACAAAGCCTTCGACGATCACCCGGCCGTGATTCACACGACCACCGGCCATCGCGTAATCCCATGCGGCGTCGAGATCTTCGGCGGATCGAACCGTCGACTGTCCCTTCCCCGACGAGGACATGACTGGCTTGATGACGCACGGGAAACCGATTCGGTCTGTCGCTGCCTGCACTTCGGCAAGCGAGTCCGCGAAAGCGTACGGCGAAGTGGGCAGGCCCAACTCCTCGGCCGCGAGCCGACGGATTCCCTCACGGTTCATCGTGAGCTGGGTGGCTCGGGCGGTCGGAATGACCACCGCACCCCCGCGTTCTTCGACGAGTGCAAGCGCATCCGTCGCGATGGCCTCGATCTCGGGAACCACGAAGTGAGGCTTTTCCAACTCGATGACGGCAAGCAGTGCTTCCGGATCGGTCATGTCGACGGTATGAGCACGATGAGCCACCTGGTGCCCAGGGGCATCGGGATACCGATCCACCGCAATCACTTCGACGCCCAGACGCTGCAGCGCGATGACAACTTCCTTACCCAACTCGCCTGATCCCAACATCATCACGCGGATGGAGTTCTCGGTCAGTGGGGTTCCGAATCGGAGCGGAAGCGTCGGCAGGGGCGAAGGCGTCGAATCAAGCTGCATAGGTGCGACTATATGCCAATCCCGATGCAGGTCAGCGCGGTTATCGGCCGTCCACCACACCTTCGCGGCCAAATCCTCGCCGGATCGTTCGGGGTAGCGCAGGTTTGCGATAGGTGCGGGTGGCAGTGTCCGGCTCGGAATTCCGTTGCGGCACGGTGTCGTTGCCGACGCGGTGCACTTTCACGAGGTTGCGCCCAGCACGCTTGGCGTCGTACAGAGCCTCGTCTGCGACGCTCATGAGGGTCGACAGAGCCGGCGTCGCATGATCGACCCACGCGACGCCGACGCTGACGGTGCTCGTCACATCTGATTCGGCCGAGTACTCGACTTGCGCGCCGCGGACCGCCTCGGCGACATCGATTGCTCGCGCGTAGCTGCAGTCCGGAAGCAGAACGGCGAACTCCTCGCCGCCGAGCCTTCCGATCAGATCGCCGTCCGACAATCGGTCAGCGGCCCGCTCGGCGAAGTTCGCGAGAACGCTGTCACCGGTCATATGTCCATGCGTGTCGTTGATGCTCTTGAAGTGGTCCAGGTCGAGCATCAGCAGGCCGACCGGAGATTGTGTGCGAGCCGCGTCGGCAAGTTCCGCTTCCGCGTGGCCGAGGAACGCACCGCGCGAGAGGACCCCGGTCAGATGGTCGAATTCGACGGCAAGGAAGAGCTCACGCTCGGCAGCACGGCGTTCCTCGGTCGCACAGGCAACCGCTATCGGCCCCAACGCGATCAGCGTGACCGCTATGGATGTGATGACGTCCTCGTTCCACGTCGAGGCGGCTTGATCTCCGATGTCGAGTCGACCGCTACCCGCCATCATGAGTGACCACACCGACCAGACCACTGAAACGAAGGCAGTGCTCGGAACCGAGATGCGAGTGGCACACCAGAGGAGAGCTGGAATCGGCAAGACCAGCGCAATCGGCCCTTCGATACTGAGGGCGATCGGCACGCAGGCTGCAGTGGCGAGTAGCGGAACGCTCAGAGCGGCGACAGTTCTGGCGGTCAGTTTCCTGCGGAACTCGGCAAGGCTCGACGGGATGGTGAGAGTGAGAATGAGAGGAAGGACCAGCAGGTACGCCATGACCTCGGTGGCACCCCAGTGGAAAAACGTGTCGGCAAAGGACTGACCGCGTAAGAGCCGGTCCAAGGCGCCGGCCGTGGCCGCGGTACCAGTCGCCGCGACGAACGAAACGAAGACCATCCATACCAGCGACTGCGAATCGACCAATCGGAACGGTGTGCGCTTCAAGTAGTACAGAACGAGAACACCGAGCGTCACTCCGGCGAGGTTGGCCCCGTTCAGCTGCAGGGCAAGCGACAGCGAGTTGCCCGTAATCAGGTCAGCGCAGACGTATCCGACGGCCGCGGCGATCCACGTCCGCCATTCGATCAGGACCGGCCATCTGACCATCATTCCCAGCAGAATGGCGTTGGCACACCAGAAAGTCGCGAGCAAACCTGGTGGGCGCGTGAGGATGCCGATCAACGATGCCGCAAGTACGACGGCCAGCACTAGGAGAAGGCGCAGAAAGCGACTCGTCCCTACCATGCGTCACCTCGCGGTCGGCTACCTCTGAATTCGGGAGCACCGGACGTCGCGGTGACCGTATGCCGATGTCGTCGAACCATCGTACGCAGGTGCTGCCACTCGCAGTTCTGTGTTCACATGCCAAAACGGCAGCTGCGACCATCTCCGCAAACGCGAGTGCCCTCCGGCCACGACAGTGGACAGAGGGCACCTGCATGCAATCCGATCGGCAGAGCCGAATGGACCTGCCGGAAGGGATGACTACTCGGCGGATCCGCTGGACAGACCCGAGAGTGAACCGGTGGACGAGCCCTCGCCCTTGCCGGACAGCGATTCGGTGGGAACGGACTTGAGGAAAGCTCCGAGCGCGGTGAGCAGGGGTCCGAGGGTGCTGAGTGATCCGAACATAGGAGGTTCTCCTGTATGTGAGGTGATGTGATGTTCCAGCGCCATTCCGGCCGCAGGCGGTGGCCGAGATGGTTCGGGAACTTCTGCCGCACGGATGGCTGAACCGCCCCCCGAACAACATCCCGAGCTGTGATGTAGCGCACTTACTTGGCGCTGCCTGCATTTATAGACCGGCTTTCCACACTTGTCTAGCTACCTAATAGCTATCAATGCGGACTTTCGGTCACACCTTTACGGATAATTGCAGTTCAAAGCGCAAATCAACCCTCCAGAATGTCCCATAATGTGATTTAGCTCACAGTGAAAAGCCGAAAAGTGTGACCCGCAGACAACTGCGAGCCACACTTTCGGACAAACTGGACTTACTTATCGGCCGCCGATCCCGTCCCAGGGGTGAGAGAGCCACCACCGAGTGCCGTGAACAGGTCCTTGAGCACCGGAATGAACGTCTTGACGACGCCGCTGAAGTCTTCGAATGAACCCATGTCGGGCCTCCTTTTGTCGGAATGCAGTTGAGATGAAGTGAGGACCGAGAACTACTCGGCGGCCGAACCGGCCGAACCCGAGCCGTCTGCCGATCCCGCGTTCAACTTGGTCACGAATGCAAGAACGCTCTTGAGGAAGGCGTCGAGATTCTGAATCGAGGTCATGCGACTACTCCTGTGTTGTTTCGGAAGATTTCTCGAGGTCGAACGTCAGGAGTTCGAGCTCGCGGTGTCCAGCCCCTGAAGGGTTTTGAGCATGTTGACCAGGGGCAGAAGCTGGAGAATGCCCCAGCCCATACCGTTGGCCTTAAGGAGGTTTCCGAGGGATCCCATATGTGACTCCTTGCATGAATATCTATGACGCGGCGCACGTTTTGTTCGCTCCACGTCTTTGTAGCCAAGCTAAATACGTACGTCCAGTTTGTTTCTGTCCAAGCGAAAACGTGACACATTGGATTAATATGTAAACCTGCAGTTCAGGTGCTGTGACCTGAATCCAATCTCGAATTCGAGTGTGTTCGAGATCACAGTCAATTAGGACAAAAGGATGCAATCGTCAGAGTCGGTGCCAACCTCGACCGCGATCTGTCATACCGTGTGCGTGTGATCAATCGCGAACGAGCGGCAACCGAGGCAACTCACCGGGAACCGTCGTGCTAGCAAAACTCCTCAAGACGTACCTGCCGCCGTACCGCTGGTTGCTTGCCGGGGTCCTCGCACTGCAACTCTTCGGGGCCATCGCGTCGTTGGTCCTCCCCACACTCAACGCGCGGATCATCGACGACGGCGTCGCCCGAGGCGACACCGGATTCATCATGTCCACCGGCGGGATCATGCTCCTGGTCTCGCTTGCGTCGATCATCGCGTCGGTCGCATCGACCTATCTGGCTGCAAAATCGTCGATGGGCTTCGGCCACGACGTTCGAGGCGCCTTTTACAAGGCAGTCGGCAGTTTCTCGGATCGCGAATTCAACAGTTTCGGTGCGCCGACGCTGATCACACGCAACACCAACGACGTCCTGCAGATCCAGGCCCTGGTCATGCTGACGTCCTCGATGCTTGTCAGCGCCCCACTTATGTGCATCGGCGGCATCATCATGGCTCTGCGCGAGAACCTGCAGATGTCCTGGCTCCTGACGATTTCGGTACCACTGCTCGGCATCACCGTCTCGGTCGTGGTGGCCAAGCTGATCCCGCATTTCCGGACGATGCAGACGCGGATCGACAACATCAATCGATCACTGCGCGAACAGCTCACCGGTATGCGTGTCATTCGCGCTTTCGTTCGCGAACCCGACGAGACGATCCGCTTCGACAAGGCCAACAAGGAACTGACCGACACTTCGCTCCTCATCGGCCGGTACCAGGCGGTTCTGCTGCCCACCGTCATGTTGATCGCCAACCTGTCGAGCGTGGCGGTCCTGTGGTTCGGCGCGCATCTGGTCGACACCGGGGACATGCAGATCGGACAGATCAGCGCCTTCCTCGCCTACGTCATGCAGATCCTGATGTCGGTGGTCATGGCGACCATGTTGGCCGTCGTGATCCCCCGCGCCGCCGTGTGCGCCGACCGCATCACCGAAGTACTCGACACCGAGGCGACCGTGCCCGCGCCGGCCCAGCCCCTTCGCCCGACCAGCCCATACGGCGTGGTCGAGTTCGGTGGAGCCGGATTCACGTATCCGGGAGCAGAAACGCCGGTTCTGTCGAATGTTTCGATGCGATGCATGCCAGGCACGGTCACCGCGATCGTGGGCAGTACGGGCAGTGGCAAATCGACCCTCGTCTCACTCATCCCCCGGCTCTTCGACGTCACAGCCGGCGCCGTCCTGGTCGACGGCTTGGACGTCCGTGGCTGGGATCAGGACGAACTCTTCGCCAACTTCGGATACGTGCCCCAGAAGGCCTATCTGTTCGCCGGCACGATCGCGAGCAATATCCGCTACGGAAACCCGACCGCCACCGACGACGACATCTGGGCAGCCCTCACCATCGCCCAGGCAGACGACTTCGTCCGGGAACTCTCCGACGGTCTCGAGTCACCGATCGCGCAGGGCGGCGGCAATCTCTCGGGCGGACAGAAACAACGTCTCGCCATCGCCAGAGCGGTGGTCCGCAGACCCCGGATCTTCGTCTTCGACGATTCGTTCTCCGCTCTCGACATGCATACGGACGCCGCGGTCCGACGCGAACTCCGGACGGTTTCGACTCATTCGACGGTCATCATCGTGGCTCAGCGCGTCGCGTCGATCATCGATGCCGACCAGATCATGGTCCTCGAAGACGGTGCGCCGGTCGGCCTCGGCGACCATCAGTTCCTTCTGGCCAACTGTCCGACGTACCAAGAGATCGTGGCTTCCCAGATTCCCGCGGAGATGAGCGCATGACCAGCCCGCAGGACCCGACATGGGGCGGCCCCAACAGCCAGTACTTCGACGATGCCCCGACGGTGGTGTTCGCCAAGATCCCGAGCGAACCTGAATCCGCGGACGGGGATGCGAAGTCGAGTAACCCCGAGACCCCCGACAAAGAGCCGAAGCCCGCGCTGACCGCGACGGACACCAAACCTCGCCACTTCAAGGCGACGATGAAGCGGCTTCTCTCGCTTCTGCAGCCGCACAAGTTTGCAGTCTTCTGTGTCGTCGTTGCGACGATCGCCAGCATCGCGCTGTCGGTCGCAGTGCCGAAAATCCTCGGTCACGCGACAGACCTCATCTTCGCCGGGTTCATCGGCAAGAGCCTGCCCGCCGGACTGACCCGCGAGCAGGCCGCAGACGCCATCCGGGCATCAGGGAATTCGACGTTCGCCGATCTTGTCGCCAACTCGACCGACGTCGTTCCCGGTGTGGGTCTGAACTTCGACGCCATCGGCAAAGTCGTCATGCTCGCGATCGGCGTGTACTTGCTCTCGTCGCTGCTTGCCTGGTTGGAAGCATTCCTCCTCAACATCATCGTCCAGAAGACCATCTACAACCTGCGTGCCTCGGTGGAGGCGAAGCTTCACCGTCTCCCCCTTCCGTATTTCGACAAGACACCGCGCGGCGAGATCCTCAGCCGCGTCACCAACGACATCGACAACATCTCGTCGACGCTGTCGTCGACGTTGACCTCGCTCCTGACGTCGGTGCTCACCGTCCTCGGCGTCCTGACGATGATGTTCGTCATCTCTCCGATGCTCGCCCTGATCGCACTGATCGCGGTGCCGGTATCGGTGCTCCTCGTTGCCAGGGTCGCCAAGCGAGCACAGGTGTTGTACAAGGCTCAGTGGACCGAGACGGGCAAGATCAACGCGCAGATCGAGGAGAACTACAGCGGTCGCGACCTGGTACGCGTGTACGGGCATCAGGCCGAAGCCGAGCGTGAATTCGCCGAGCAGAACAAGAAGCTCCTCGACGCGTCCTTCGGCGCACAGTTCCTCTCCAGCCTGATCATGCCGGTCATGAACTTCGTCGGAAACATCACCTACGTGCTGCTCGCTGTGGTCGGCGCTCTCAAGGTCGCCAGCGGCAACATGTCACTCGGTGACGTTCAGGCCTTCATCGTCTATTCGCGCCAGTTCAGCCAGCCACTGACGCAGATCGCGTCCATGTCGACCAGCCTGCAGTCCGGAGCCGCGTCGGCGGAGCGGGTCTTCGAGCTTCTCGACGAACCCGAGCAGTCGCCCGACATCGACGTGCCGCTCCTCCCCGAGCCCGCCGGACGTCATCGCAACGTCGGTCACATCGAGTTCGAGAACGTCTCGTTCCGGTACGAGCCGGACAAGCCGTTGATCGAGAACGTGTACCTCACGGCCCGGCCCGGGCAGATGGTCGCCATCGTCGGGCCCACCGGTGCCGGCAAGACCACCTTGGTCAACCTGCTCATGCGCTTCTACGAAGTCGACTCCGGCCGAATCACTCTCGACGACGTCGACATCTCGCAGATGCGCCGCTCCGACTTGCGCAAGCACGTCGGCATGGTTCTGCAGGACACCTGGCTCTTCGGCGGCACGATCCGCGACAACATCGCATACGGCCGACTCGACGCCAGCGAATACGAGATTCACGAAGCCGCACGCGCTGCCTTCGTCGACCGCTTCATCCACACCCTCCCGGACGGGTACGACACCGTGCTGGACGAGGAGGCGTCGAACATCAGCTCCGGCGAGAAGCAGCTCATCACGATCGCTCGTGCATTCCTGTCGGAGCCGTCGCTGCTGATTCTCGACGAGGCGACGAGCTCGGTCGACACACGTACGGAACAGCTTGTGCAGCAAGCAATGTCCGCGTTGCGCGTCGGGCGGACCAGCTTCATCATCGCGCACCGGCTTTCGACCATCCGTAACGCCGATCTGATCGTCGTGATGGAGGCGGGCAAGATCGTCGAGCAGGGCACACACGACGAACTCATCGCAGCGGCGGGCGCGTACTTCCGTCTCTACAACGCTCAGTTCGAGGGTGCCGCCGTCTAGTGATCGGCGCCTCCCTCGGTGGACACAGTGCCCCGGAGCACACCTGATCGATTCGACACGTTACCGTCGGGTCAGAAGTGTTGTCACCGTCTGAATTGGGAGTGCGTGTGTCTGCAGAAGCTGTGGAGAAGAAGGGCCCGCTCGCGGGCATTCGGATCGTGGAATTCGCTGGATTGGGACCGGGCCCGCACGCCGCGACACTGTTGGCGGACATGGGCGCCGACATCGTCATCGTGCAGCGCGCAGGGCAGATTCCGCAGGACTCGAACGCAACCGACCAGATCAAGCGCGGCCGCCGCATCGTCGAGGCCAACCTGAAGGACCCGGCCGACGTCGCGAAAGTGCTCGATCTCCTGGGCCGCGCCGACGTCCTCATCGAGGGTTTCCGCCCCGGCGTCATGGAACGCATGGGACTCGGACCCGACGTGGTCTCGGAGCGCAATCCGCGCCTCGTCTACGCCCGTATGACGGGCTGGGGACAGGAAGGACCGCTCGCCAACGCCGCCGGTCACGATATCAACTACATCTCACTGACCGGTGTCCTCAACGCCATCGGACGCAAGGGTGAACGTCCCGTGCCGCCGCTCAACATGGTCGGCGATTTCGGCGGCGGTTCCATGTTCCTGATCTTCGGCATTCTGTCGGCTCTCGTCGAGCGCTCGACGTCCGGTAAGGGCCAGGTCGTCGACGCGGCAATGGTCGACGGAACCCTCGCGCTCTCCCACATGATGTGGGCATTCCGCGGTCGCGGCGTCTGGTCCGACGAGCGCGGCGTCAATCTCCTCGACACCGGCGCTCCGTTCTACGACACCTACGAGACCTCCGACGGCAAGTACATGGCCGTCGGATCCATCGAACCGCAGTTCTACGCATTGCTGCTCGAGGGCCTCGAACTCGATCCCGCGACGCTCCCTCACCAGATGGACACGTCCAAGTGGGACGACATGAAGAAGCTCTTCACCGAAAAGTTCCTGTCCAAGACTCGCGACGAGTGGGCCAAGATCTTCCTCGGCACCGACGCCTGCGTCTCCCCTGTCCTGACTTTCGCCGAGGCTCCGTCCAACGAACACATCGCAGCCCGCGGTTCGCTCATCGAACTGGACGGCGTCACCCAGCATGCTCCCGCACCGCGCTTCTCGCGCACGCCCACCACGACGCCTGCTGCGCCGGCGCGTGAGGCGACGGATATCGATACGGTCTGGACCTAGGGCCTTCGGCCCCTGTGCGCCTTTTTGGTAGTTACTGCAACCAAAAAGGCGCACGGGGCGTCAGCCCAACCTGTAGAACCTGAACATCTCGTGCTCGATCGGCAGCACGTCCACCCGCTCGAAACCTGCCGCCTTGGCATAGCTTTCGAGTGTCGAGTGCCTCATCACCGTCCCGGTGGCAATGCTTCCCGGATGCGAAAGACTGTCCGGTAAGCAGCAGGTCAGCGAAAATCCGTACAGCAATTGCTCGATCGGACCCGCCTCGGGATCGAACTCATCCGCCGTTCGTTCGTCCATCACGATCACCGGAGCGCCCGGCTGGGCAATCGCCCGAGCCGTGGACAGAAAACCCACCGGATCCGGAACGTCGTGAAGGCACTCGAAAGCGAAGACGGCGTCGTAGGTCCCGGCATCGGCTCGCCCGGCCTCAGGAGCCTGTCCGGCGACGTCGACCAACGAGAAATGCACGCGGTCGTCCACCCCCCGATCATGAGCGTTACGACGGGCAGCGTTCACCGACGCCGCGTCGACGTCGAAGCCGTGCACTTCTATCTTCGGGTATCCGAGGGCGAGCGCGATCGACGACCAGCCCTCCCCCATCCCGAGATCAGCGACCTGCCCGCCGTCCGTAAGTGTGGCGTGCAGGTCGGTGACCACCGGCAGAAACTGCTGACAGAGCTGCTGGAGATACATCGGCCGGTTCAGCAGCGCCTGACCCTCGCGAGCATCGGGGCCCATCGATTCCCACGTGACTCCCCCGCCGTGACGATAAGCGTCGAGTAGACGTGGCATCGACGACGTCGTCGCGACGAACAGCCTCGCCAGCGGCGCCAGGAAAAGTAGGTTCTCGTCGTCGACCAGAACATCGGCGTGGGCCTGCGGCAGGCTGTACCGGCGATCGGCATCCGAATTGACGTCCACATAACCGGCGACGGCCTGCTGCTCGAGCCACTCCCGCGCATATCTTTCGACGGTCCCTGTCCGGTCCGCCAGCTCCGTCGACGTGAGCGGGCCGTGATCGCTCAGCGCGCGATACCAGCCCAACCGGTCGCCCAGATACACGGCCTGCAGCTCCGATGCCCCGAGCGTGGCCGCGAACAATCGTTCTGCGAGCGCTTCCGCCGCACTGGTTCCCGCTGCGCCTGTACCGTCTACCGCCGTCATGCCCTACCTCCTGGTTTCACACCACTTTCAGGGTGTGTACCCAGTTCTCAGACGACGACCATTCGTTGGTCTGCCGTGTCGCGATCCGTCGCGAGAGTGTCGTACGCAGCGGCGATGGATGCAACGCCGCGAATGAGGTCCTCGGGAGAACGTGCGTACGGCACGCGGATGAATCGTTCGAACGCACCTTCTACGCCGAAACGGGGGCCGGCGGCAAGGAGTACGCCGAAGTTGGGTGCCACCGCCGCCAACGCCGTCGAGACGGGCGCGGACATTCGCATCCAGACCGACATTCCGCCGGAACCGATGGTGGGACGCCAGTCCGGCAGATGCTCGGCCACCGCACCGAGGAGTACCGCACGCTGTTCTCGCAGAACTTTGCGACGCTGTTCGAGCAACGAGCGGTCGTCGGCGAGCAAGTAAGCGGCTGCCAACTGATCCATGACGGGAGTACCGAGGTCGACCGCGGCACGCGCCCCCACCAACTGGGTGATGAGCGCGGCATCGGCGCGAATCCAACCGACACGTAGCCCGCCCCACAGCGACTTCGCGGTCGAACCGAGCGTCACCACTTCGGTTTTCGCTGCGCCTCGCCCATGTGAGGCGACCGGCGCCGGCGGTGGTGCGTCGAGCCACAGATCCACCATCGTCTCGTCGACGACCAGAGTCATTCGCGTTTCGTGCGCAATCTTCGCAAGCTCGGCGCGGCCGGAAGAGTCCATGCAGAGGCCGGTCGGGTTGTGAAAGTCGGGGATCAGGTATGCCATTCTGGCAGCGGTTTGCCTTGCTGCACTACGAATCCCGTCGAGATCCCAGGCTCCGGCTGCCGCGAACTCCGGTCGGACCGGAACCGGTACGGGCCGAGCGCCGTTTCGCCGAATCGCTTCCAGCGCATTGGGGTACGTCGGATGATCGACCAGCACTCGCTCGCCGGGTGAGGTGAGCACCGACAGCAACAATCGAAGCGCGTGCTGCGCACCCGAGGTCACCATGATCTGTTCGGCGGTGGTGGGAAGACCCCGCGCCGTGTAGCGCTGCGCGATCACGTCACGCAAGTCGGCGATCCCGACCGGTTCCATCCCGTGTGTGGGAAGGAAGTTCGGAAGTTCCTGCAGCGCAGACGCATACGCCAGTTCGACCTGAGCGGCGGGAGCTGCCATCGCCGCGTAACTGAGGTCGACGACGGGTCCACTCGGCCCGGGTTGATGGGAGCGGAACATCAACCCGTTCGGCCGCGCGCCGGCAGGCAATGCCACGGTGCTTCGCGACCCCTGCCTGCTGATCAGGTACCCCTCGTCTCGCAGCACCGAGTACGACGACGTGATCGTGGTTCGACTGAGTTCGAGTACCGCCGCAAGTTCACGCTCACTCGGCAGTGCGACTCCCAGCGGAACGCGACCGTCGTGCACGAGCAGGCGGATACCGTCGGCAAGCGCACGGTACGCGGGCCTGCGTCCGGACTCTTCCTGCCAGGATCCCAGATCGCGAGCAAGCGAACGGGCACCGAGAACTCGAGTCATCATGCAGTCCAGTATCGACAACTTGGCTATGTAACTCAATACCAGTCGAGTTGATCATATGTCCATGACTACCTTCGCAACCCTGATCGGCATCGGACTCTTCGTGGCACTCGTCTACTTCTTCGCGCCCGCCGAAGGTGAAGGTACATACATTCGGTTGGAGCAGTTTCGCCTGGCAGCACCCCTCGGCGGCATCTTCCACGACAAGACTTCAGACCGCGAGAACGACGCTGTCAGACCCCCGTGCGATTGTGATCAGGGGGAAGAATTCACTGATCTCAGTCCAGTTGCGTAAAACTGGACTCTTTTCGCACTCAGAAAGTCTCCAGAGAGGGTTCCCATGCCGGCTTCCAAAAAGATTCTCTATATCGATCTCGACAACACCTTGGTCAACTTCCAGTCGGGCATCGATCGCCTGACCGACGGCGTCCGAGTGAAGTACCAGAACGACCTCGACGAAGCGCCGCACATCTTCTCTCGCATGGATCCTCTCGACGGCGCTATCGACGCCTACCACCAACTGGCACAGCAGTTCGACACCTACATCCTCTCGACAGCGCCGTGGAAGAACGCCACAGCCTGGCACGACAAGGTTCTGTGGGTCCAAGAGCACCTCGGAATGGAGGAAGGCAGCGTCGCATACAAACGTCTGATCCTCTCGCACCACAAACACCTCAATCGTGGCGACTACCTCGTCGACGACCGCGGAGCAAACGGAGCAGATCGATTCGAGGGCGAGTGGATCAAGTTCGGCAGCACCAAGTTTCCCGACTGGAAGACCGTCACCGCACACTTGTCGAAGCTGGCTTGAAACACGAAATCCCCGCTCATGCTTGCATGAGCGGGGATTTCGAGGGAACGAACTAGCGGACGATCTCGCGCCGGACGATCGTCTCGTCGCGGCCGGGGCCGACACCGATGCAGGAGATGAACGCACCCGAAAGCTCTTCGAGACGAAGCACGTAGTTCTGCGCATTCTGCGGCAGTTCCTCGAAGGTGCGAGCCTCCGAGATGTCTTCCCACCAGCCGGGCATCTCTTCGTAGATGGGCTTGGCGTGGTGAATATCGCTCTGTGACATCGGCATTTCGTCGTGGCGGACACCGTCCACCTCGTACGCGACACAGATCGGCACGGTGTCGAGGCTGCTCAGCACGTCCAGCTTGGTGAGGAAGTAGTCGGTGATGCCGTTGACGCGCGTCGCGTAGCGCGCGATGACAGCGTCGAACCATCCCGTACGACGAGCGCG
>NZ_LVCT01000724.1:0-12576 GCF_001647205.1 Rhodococcus sp. EPR-134 | reverse complement strand
CGTGTACGCCTTCAGGATGCCGAGCACTGTGGTGATCTTGGTGGGACCGATTCCCGAACCGACCGCCGCACCACCCGAAGTGGGGTTGGACGAGGTCACGTACGGGTACGTGCCGTGGTCGACGTCCAGCAGAGTGCCCTGCGAACCTTCGAGCAGAACGGTCTCGCCGCGCTCGAGGGCGAGGTTGAGCTCCAGGCGCGTGTCCGAGATGCGGTGCTTGAAACCCTCGGCCTGCGTCAGTACCTCTTCGACGACCTGCTGCGGGTCGAGTGCCTTGCGGTTGTAGATCTTGACCAGCACCTGGTTCTTGAATTCGAGTGCTGCTTCGACCTTCTGGGTCAGGATCTTCTCGTCAAGGACGTCCGCGGCACGGACACCGACACGGGCGATCTTGTCCTGGTAGCACGGGCCGATACCGCGGCCGGTCGTGCCGATCTTCTTCGCTCCCAGGAAGCGTTCGGTGACCTTGTCGATGGCCACGTGGTACGGCATGATCAGGTGCGCATCAGCAGAAAGCAGCAGGCGGGACGTGTCCACGCCGCGCTCTTCCAGGCCTGCCAATTCGGTCAACAACACACCCGGGTCGACGACGACACCGTTACCGATGACGTTGTTGACGGCGGGGGTGAGGATTCCGGACGGGATGAGGTGCAGTGCGAACTTGTCACCGTTCGGCAGAACCACGGTGTGTCCGGCGTTGTTACCGCCCTGGTATCGCACGACCCACTGAAGCTGCTCGCCCAGTAGATCTGTAGCTTTGCCCTTACCTTCGTCGCCCCACTGGGCGCCGATCAGGACGATTGCCGGCATGACGTTGTCTCCTACGGTCGACGTGCAGCAGTTGTCCCGCCGCATTGGTACTGCCTGGCTTCCGCGCACATGATGCAGCGCCGAACTGTTGCAGTGACCGAAGGAGCAGTCTAGCCCAGAGCATCAGACCAGACCTGACGGTCCAGAATTTGGCCGGTGACCATCACGATTGCGAGTCGACACAGAGACTCGCACTAAGATCGTCGGCAGTGATTCGGACGGCCATTTCGGGGAAGGGTGGCGAGGTCCCACTACCCGTGAAGAAGTCTGATCGAGCTAGGAGTGGCTTTGACCCCTGTGGTGCTCAAATGTGGCGATTCGCCGGTTCCACTCCCCCTGGGTGAACTCACGTCGTTCACTGTCCCCGAGCTTCCGGAGAAGCAAGACTTCGACGAGGCACTGTCCCAACTGCAGGTCGTGACGGAGCCGCGTTTGATCGTCGTGGGCAACGACGGCGCGTTTGCCGCGGCATTGACGCGGTTGATGCGATTGGAGCGACTCAACGTCGAACTCGCCTACGTCACCGAGAACAGGTCCGACGCAACCGACGCGTACAAACTCGCGACCGGTGCACGAGCTGCGCGCACGGCCTTGAAAGGCACAGTCCACACCGTGCCGCTCATTCGCGACGACGCTGGAATCGCGCTGGTAGGTGCAGCAACTGTCACGGGTCCGGCGGATGCAGACGAACTGATCGGCGAGGCCTACGTCGACGACAACAAGCTGTTCTCCGGCACAGTCCCCGGCATCCGGATAGTGCCGAGCCCCAAGCTCCCCGGGATCAAGGCATCAGTCGACCGCAAGAGCCGCTGGAGCGGGCGACGCTGGCTGGAAGGCCGAGCCATTCAACTGGGCTCGCCGGCAGCGCGACTGGTTCGCGACGGGGTGGCCAACCCACGCGATCTGAAGCGTTCGACCTTCTACCGGCACGACAAGACTTGGTTGTTGGTCAGGTGAGAACCGGAGCAGCACGGTCGGCGGTTCGGCCGAGCCCTGTCTTCCTCGGCGTCGTTGCGATCACTGTCATCGCCGGAATCGTCGCTTGGAACTCGACGTGGGGTTCCATCGCGGGCCGCGCGGGTGTTTTTGTCCTCGTGGTTGCCGGCTGGGTGGTCACGCTCTGCTTGCACGAATTCGCGCATGCCTATCTGGCGTGGCGTCATGGAGACACCGACGTCGAGGCTCGTGGCTACCTGACGCTCAACCCGCTCAAGTACAGCCATCCGATGCTCTCGATCGGTCTGCCGGTGCTGTTCATCGCGTTGGGCGGCATCGGGCTTCCCGGCGGCGCCGTGTACCTGCGCACCGGGATGTTCCCGCCCAAGGTGCAGGCCCGAATATCGCTCGCCGGTCCGTTCACGAATGCCGTCGCCGCCGTGATCCTCCTCGTCGTCATACGTACGTACGGCTCATCGGCCGAGCATCTGACGTTCTGGGCCGGCCTCAGTTTCCTGGCCTTCTTGCAGGTCATGGCAACAGTTTTGAACCTGCTACCAGTCCCCGGTCTGGACGGTTACAACGCACTTGAGCCCTACCTTGCACCCAACACACGGCACCAACTCGACCAGTTCAAGCCGTACGGACTGCTCCTGCTGGTTGCGCTCCTGTTCGTCCCACAGATCAATGTCGTCTTCTTCGACGCGATCTACTGGATCTTCGAATTGAGCGGTGTGTCCGACTACTACGCCATGCTCGGTAACGCCCTCATGCGTTTTTGGACGTGATCGAGTGCGCTGGAGGAGACTCGTGAGAGTCTGACATTTCAGACATTCATTCTTCTTCAGGGGAGCATCGATGATTGCGACGTCATTTCAGTCCGGCGGAGTGGAGTACACCCTCACGCGGGCCGAGATTCGACACGTGGAGGCACTGATCGACTTGCTCGCCGACGACCCGATCGGCAGCACCCGGGAGACGACCAACCCCGAAGCCCGAACGATCTACGAGGACGCGTTCAAGCGAATCGACGAGGATCCGGCTCAACTTCTCGTCACCGTTCTGGTCGGCGACGCGGTAGTCGGCACAATGCAATTGACCTTCATTCCGGGTATGAGCCGGATGGGTGCGACGCGACTGCAGATCGAAGCTGTTCGCGTCCACGAGGATTACCGGAGCAAGGGCATCGGCAGTTCGATGATCCGTTGGGCCTGCGAAGAAGGTGCCCGGCGCGGCGCGTTCCTGGCGCAGCTCACCTCGGATCAAACTCGCAAGGAAGCTCACGACTTCTACGAGCGACTCGGATTTGTGGCCTCCCATGTCGGGTTCAAGAAGTCACTGAGCTGACGCCCTGCCACAAAACTCCCAAACGCGGGGACTCCCAAACGCGAGCTCGAGCACCGGGGCGTAGAGGTGCCCCGGTGCTCACGTCTTCAGTTGTCGCGGTTCACGCCGCGGTGGGTGGGCTGTTCCCGCCGATCGGCTGTTGATACGGATCGATCGACATCGGTGGATAGAACACTGTTTTTCGGTCGGGGCCGATCTCGACCCGCCATTCGGTGTGGTGCAGCGTCCGATGATGATGACCGCACAACAAGATCAGATTGTCGAGATCCGTTGGGCCACCATCGTTCCAGTGAACAATATGATGGGCATCGCACCACCCCGATGGTGTACCGCACCCCGGAAACGCACACCCGCCATCGCGAACCGTCAACGCCCGCCGCTGCGGCACCGTCGCTGTTCTCGCTTCTTTGCCGCAGTCGAGCGGAACACCGTTCTCGTCCAACAAAATCCGCGTCACGGTGCAGTCGCAGGCCAACATCCGTGCGGTGTCGATGCTGATCGGGCCCACCCAATCCGTCCACGCAAACCCGAGTTCCTCCGTGGACGGCAACAGGTCCTTCAAGGCTTTGAGGTCCGTCATGTCTTTCGCGGACGCGGTGACCGTGATGTGCGGTTTCACCCCGCCTTCGATCGGACCCAACCCCGCCCGCTCGTACCGCCGCAGTAGTTCGCAGAACCCGTCCGCCCGCCGCAGCGCCGGAGTACGGGTGTCCTTCACGCCGTCCTTCTCCGGTATCGGCGCAGACAGGCTCGACAACAACGTGATCAGACGGGCCCCGTTCACAGCATCCAGATCGCCCTTCACGGTCACCCGTCCGTACAACCCTTTCGAGGCGTAGAACTCGTTACGCTCCGAATCCTCACCCACCGGAACGCCGTCCTCGCGTTTGCCGTACTGCTTCTCGATCCGCCGGATCGCCGCCCGCACCGCATCACAATCGGCAATGTTCTTCGACGCCAGGCCCAACAGGATCCCGCGGGCCTTGTCCACATCCGCCAGGGTCATGTTCTTCGGCGGATGCTGACAAAACGACGCCACCTGCCGCGCCTTCAACGCATCAACATCCCCGCGGTGAAACGCATCGCCCACCACGGGTTCGAGCATCAACAACCGCGCCAACCCGACCAGCAGACTGCACTCACCGATCTCCAGATTCGTCGAACCATGCAACCACAGCGCGATCGCCCGAAAACCCTTCCCACCGAGAACGTCCCGGGAAAACATCTCCACGATCAGCAACACCATCCGCGACTGCAACTCGTGCCGGGCGCGCACCAGATCCAGAACCTCACCCTTGAGGTCCTCGCCATCCAGTTGCCACGCTTCCCGACTGTCCATGCTCAAAGTTTAATCGAACATACTTTCGATAAGCAGAGACAAACCGGACAACTTCAAGAAGACCTACACTCGAGAGCTGTTGAGATGCATCGCTATTCGCGCAACCGCCGACGCGATTCGTTGACAGAGACTCGCAACTCCCCCAAAGGCACTTCACGACCCGACTCACTGCGCACCTCGACGCGAACGCGCTCACCAGTAGCGTCGTCGGCCACCTCCAACGGTCCACCTTTTCCGCCGTGCAGATACTTGTCGCCCCACTGCATCAGCGCGAGAACCGCCGGCAGCAGGTCACGGCCCTTCTCGGTGAGCACATACTCGTGCCGCGTCCGCTTTCCAGGCTCCTTGTACGGCACACGCTCGAACAGTCCCGCCTCAGTGAGTTCTTTCAGCCTCGCCGACGCAACCGCCTCGGTGATGCCGACTCGCGACGCGAAGTCGTCGAAACGCGTTGTGCCGTAATAGGCCTCTCGCAGAATGAGTATCGCGGATCGAGTGCCGACCACTTCCATGGCCCGCCCGATCGAACAGTGCGTGGCCCGCCAGGCGTCGCGATCTTCGAGCACTCCGGTCAGTCGTACAGCGTCCATGCAATTCACCATACCCCCTGGCTTGCCATAACCATAGCCAGGGTCTAGATTGCTGACTATGGAACTTCATAGCCAGCCGGTGCGGACCGGACCCCTGCTCGCGATACTGTCGGGGGCGCCGTTTGTCGCCAGCCTCGATCTTTTTGTGGTCAACGTGGCCTTCGGCGACATCGCCAAGAGCTACCCGGGTCACTCGCTCGGCGAGTTCAGTTGGATCCTCAACAGCTACGCGATCGTCTACGCCGCACTGTTGATACCCCTCGGACGCTGGGCGGACAGGATCGGGCACAAGCGCGCCTTCATCGCCGGCCTCGCACTGTTCACCCTCGCCAGCGCCGCCTGTGCCTTCAGCCCGTCCTTGTGGGCACTGGTGGCCTTCCGTATCGTCCAGGCAGTCGGTGCCGCTGCGCTCACCCCGGCCAGTCTCGGGCTTCTGATCAATGCGCTTCCCGCCGCGAAACGTCAATCCGGCGTTCGCATCTGGGCAGCCGCCGGCGCTGCAGCAGCTGCATTCGGCCCTGTCGTGGGCGGCATCCTCGTAGAGGCCTCGTGGCGCTGGGTCTTCCTGATCAATGTTCCAGTGGGCATCGTGTTGCTCTACTTCGCAGTCCGACTCGTACCGGATACAACACACAAGGACCCCGATGCCGGTATCGACTTCGTCGGCGCTGCCCTCCTCACCGTCGGAATCGGCTCTCTCGCCCTGGCACTCGTCCAGGGTCCGGACTGGGGATGGACCGACAATCGCGTTCTGATCGCCTTCGCCGTGGCCGCCGTGACACTACTCTCGTTCTGGTGGAGCAACTCTCGTCACCGGACTCCGTTGATTGCTCCGGATCTTCTGAAGATCCGCTCGTTTGCCTGGTCCAACGTCACCGCCATCCTGTTCAGCGCAGCATTCGCCGCGGGTCTTCTCTCGAACATCCTGTGGCTCCAGGAAGCCTGGGGATACTCGGCTCTGCGAACCGGTTTCGCCGTCTCACCGGGTCCACTTCTCGTTCCGCTGTTCGCCATCGCCGGCGGATCGCTGACGCGCAGGTACTCGGCGGGACGCGTCGCCGCACTCGGCAGCCTTCTGTGGGCAGTCGGAACCGTACTCGTTCTCGTCTCGGTTGATACGACGCCTAACTACGCGACCGGACTCCTACCAGGCTGGATCATCGCCGGGATCGGTGTCGGTCTTGCCCTGCCGACCATTCTGTCGCAGGCCACGGCGGATCTGGCACCTGCCAGATCGGCCACCGGTAGCGCAATCGTCAGCATGAGCCGACAGATCGGAACCGTTCTCGGCGTGAGCGTTCTGATCGCGGTTCTCGGCTCTGCTGTCGACTACGACACCTTCCGCCAGGCCTGGTGGGTGATCTTTGGCGTCGCGCTTGTGTCTGCCCTGGCATCACTGGGAATGACGCCTGCGACCACACCCACCCCGGTTGTCCCTGCTGAATCCGCCATCCCTGAAAGGAATTTGTCATGAGAGACGCAGTTATCGTCGAAGCCGTTCGCACTCCGATCGGCAAGGGAAAGGCGAACGGCGCCCTGCACGGCATCAACGCCGTCGACCTCCTCGCCCACAGCCTCAAGGCGGTAGTCGAACGCACTGGAATCGATGCAGCATTGATCGACGACGTCATCGGTGGAGCGGTAAGCCAAGTCGGTGAACAGAGCCAGAATGTCACTCGCACTGCCCTTCTCGCCGCAGGCTACCCTGAGTCGGTACCGGGAACCACCGTCGACCGACAGTGTGGAAGTAGCCAACAAGCAGTTCATTTTGCCGCTCAGGGCGTCATTGCCGGTGCGTACGACATCGTTGTCGCTGCCGGAGTCGAGTCGATGAGCCGAGTCCCTATGGGCTCGAGCAGCATCGGGCGCGAATCACTCGGCGTGGGTTTCGAAGAGCGCTATCCGGACGGTCTGGTACCGCAGGGCATCAGCGCCGAATTGATTGCCGCCAAGTGGGGACTGAGCCGCACCCAACTCGACGAGTTCTCGGCGTCGAGTCATCGGAAAGCCGCGCTGGCAACCGAGAGTGGGTACTTCACCAAGGAACTCGCCACGCTCCCGCAGCTGTCGGTCGACGAGGCCATCCGCCCCGGCACCACGGTCGAGACCCTGGCCGGCCTACGGACCGCCTTCGAATCCGATTACTACGCACAGCGATTCCCACAGATCGACTGGTCCATCACCGCGGGCAACAGCAGCCCGCTTTCGGACGGCAGTTCGGCGGTGATGATCACGACCAGTGAGATCGCCGCGAAACTCGGCCTCACCCCGAAGGCACGATTGCACAGCTTCGCAGTTGCCGGCGACGATCCGCTCTACATGCTCACCGCGGTCATCCCGGCTACACAGAAGGTCCTGGCCCGTGCGGGATTGACGGTCTCGGACATCGATCTGTTCGAGGTCAACGAGGCCTTTGCCCCCGTCGTCCTGTCGTGGGCAGCGGACACCGGCGTCGACCTGTCCAAGGTGAACGTCCACGGCGGCGCCATCGCGCTCGGCCACCCACTGGGCGGCAGCGGAACGCGGATCATGACCACCCTGGTCAACGCGATGGAGCAGCGCGGCGCGCGCTACGGACTCCAGACCATGTGCGAGGCAGGTGGGTTGGCAAACGCGACCATCCTGGAGCGTCTGGGCTGAGCGATCCCCGATGGACGGCATTCCGACATCAGTGACCGAGTGCCGTCCATTCGGGATCCGGCTTGCGCGCAACGACCCGAAACACGATTCCGCCCCGGCCGCTGCGCTGCACCTCGTCGATCAGGAAACCGGCGTTTTCGAGGTATTCAACCGGTTGACGGGTGAGATGATCGGCACCGAACCGAACAAAAAGCGGTTCGACGACCTTCATCAACGTACGAGCAACAACGTTCTTGCTCGGTCCGTGCTCGGCGAGGACGAATCGACCACCGGGTACCAAGACTCGAAATGCTTCGTTCGCAACTCGGTCCGGATCGGGGATCGTGCAAAAGGCGTAGGTCGAGACCAACGTGTCCACGCACTCGTCGGGAACATCGAGTGCTTGCACGTCTCCGAGTCGTAGGTCGACTTCGGTCTTCACTCCCTCGGAGACCTTGAGCCTGGCCTGATCGAGCATCGCAGTCGAGATGTCCACGCCGATGACGTAATCGACGTCGTCTCCGTAGAGAGGCAGGTTCAGTCCGGTACCCACGGCGATCTCGACCACGCGGCCATGCGCCTGGTCCACGGCCCATTTCCGGGCGTCACCGAGCACAAAGCGTTCGAAGCGCCCGATCTGTCGGTCGTAGTGCGCCGCCATTGCGTCGAAAGTCTTGGCGACCTGTGCAGTGTCTGGTTCACGCATAGTGCCCCGTTTCGATCGATCTTCTGTGCAGTCTTACACGCGAGCACCGGGTCGGGAAGACCTTTCGTGACGAAGGGCAACCGACCTCGCGAGGTCGTCCCTGACGGATGCCCCCGGTATCGTTCCAGGTGACCTGACCTCACCTACGACGATCATGGATAGAGACCTCGTGCGATCAAGTAACTGCGTCACCGGTTCGGTCCGGCCACCTTTTTCCACTGATTCCACTGGAGGTCTGTGATGGCCGGCGGACTCTTCGCCCTGCTCGACGACGTCGCAGCCCTGGCTCGCATGGCTGCCGCCTCGATCGACGACGTTGCCGCCGCAACCGGTAAGGCGACCGCCAAAGCGGCCGGCGTGGTGATCGACGACGCAGCCGTCACGCCGCAGTACGTCCGTGGGCTCGCAGCCGAACGCGAGTTGCCCATCATCAAGCGCATCGCCATCGGATCGCTGCGCAACAAGCTGCTGATCATCCTTCCGATCGCTCTGCTGCTGAGTCAGTTCCTCCCCTGGCTGCTGACGCCACTGTTGATGGTCGGCGGCTGTTACCTCAGCTACGAAGCGGTTCACAAGATCTGGGGTGCAATCTTCGGCCACGGTGACCACCACGAGGCCGCTGACGAGCATCCTCGCGACGAAGAAGCAGTGGTTTCGGGCGCCGTCCGCACCGACCTGATCCTGTCCGCCGAGATCATGGTGATCGCACTCAACACCATCGCAGGCGAAGGCTTCTGGAGCCGATTGGTGATCCTTGCCGTCGTGGCGGTCGTCATCACCGTGGTCGTCTACGGCGTCGTCGGACTGATCGTGAAGATGGACGACATCGGATTGAAGATCGCCGAGACGTCGTCTGGCTTCACCCACAAGGTCGGCCGAGGCCTCGTTCGCGGCATGCCTCACGTGATGTCAGTGCTCTCGGTCGTGGGTACCGCCGCGATGCTGTGGGTCGGTGGCCACATCCTGTTGGTCGGCATCGACGAACTGGGCTTCCACCCGCTCTACGACGCCGTTCATCACGGCGAAGAAGCAGTCAGTGACATCGCCGGAGTCGGTGGCGTGCTGGCGTGGATCGTCAACACACTTGCCTCGGCAGCACTGGGCCTGGTGGTTGGCGCCGTTATCGTCGCCGCTCAACTGGGTATCACCCGCATGCTCGCAAAGCGTTCTGCGACGGCTTAGCTGTCGTGCCCGTGGCGGAGCACCATCTGCTCCGCCACGGTGCGTATCCCTTCACGCAAAGACGAGGGTTCGAGCACCTCGACGTCGGCTCCCAGCCCGATCAGCTGCGAGAGCGCGACAGCTTCGCTCTCGAGTTTCAGCTCGGCACTGACCCATCCGTCGTTGTCCTCTGGCCCCACTTCGACTGCAGCGGCAAGCTCGCCCACCACATCGGGGAGCCGGCGCCTGCCCTCTGGTGTCAATCGCACGCGACACTCGAAGCGAAGCAGCGACCGGTCGAACTCGGCCATCGACGCCGCCCACCACGACGGCAGGTCGAAATCCACCGGCCGAGTGAACGAATCATCTTCTACCACGGCATTTTTGATGCGCCCGACTCGAAACGACAGCGTTCGACCGTTCATCCCCGCCACCAGATACCAAACACCGGCTTTGATGACCAGACCCAGCGGTTCGACCGTCCGCTCGCGATCGCGATAGGCGAAGCGCAGTCGACGCGAGTCCAGCACAGCGGATGTGACGATCGGAAGCGCAGAGATGTCGTCGACGCCGCCGAACCAACCCGGAACGTCCACGAGAATGCGGTCCTGCCACAGTCGTGCACTCTCGCGCAGGGGACCGGGCAGGGAGCGGAGCAGTTTGGCCCCCGCCGAACCGACGGCGTCGGATCGCCCGAGATCTGCAGCGATGGACGGCACACCCAACAGCATGAGTGCGGACGTCTCGTCGTCCGTCATGCCGGACAACTTGGACTGCCATCCGTCGAGCAGACGGATGCCACCACCAGGGCCGCTCTCGGTCCAGATCGGCACACCGGCAGCCGACAACGAGGCCACGTCGCGGTAGATCGTCCGCACTGACACACCGAACTCGTCGGCCAACTGCTCGGCGACGACGCCGCGACTCCCCTGCAAACGCAGCATGAGTTGGAGTAACCGCGCGGATCTCATGGACCGAACATTACCGAGAATCACTGACAGAAGTTGTCAGGAATAGGGGTGCACAATGACCGTCATGGTCACCTGGAAGCAGTTCTCCGAAGAAGTACCCGCTCTTGCCGACGCGGTCCAAGCACGATTCAAAGCCCACAAGCATCACGTCCTCGCAACGCTGCGCAAGGACGGTTCACCACGGGTCAGCGGCACCGAAGTCGAAATCCTCGACGGGCGTCTGGTGCTCGGTTCGATGTTCGGCGCACTCAAGGCGAAGGACCTCATCCGTGACGGGCGCTACGCCCTCCACAGCAATCCCGGCGAGCACACCATGGAGGGCGGTGACGCGAAGATCGCCGGAATCGCACGCGAGGTGACCGGCGACGAGTTCGAAGCCGTGCTCGCAAGCTACACCTACGAGGTTCCGAAGCCTCTGCACCTCTTTGTCCTCGACATCGATGAGGTGGTGCACACGACTGTCGACGACGAACACATGTATGTCGACCTCTGGAAGCCGGGCAAAGATATCACCCGCTTCACCAAGTGACGTTCTTCTCGCAGTGCTCTCCGTTGGCACACGATTCCACCTGGACGGTGGCGTGGGAAAGACCGTGACTCTCGAGGACGGTGCGCGCGGATTCCAGAACGTTCGACGAATTCGCGTCACTGGTCAGGTGGACCGTGGCGACATCCATGCCGGTGGTGAGAGTCCAGACATGTAGGTCGTGGACACCCATCACGCTCGGCAGCGCGGCCAGGTCGGCCTCGACTGCCTCGACGTCGACGTCGGCCGGCGAAGCCTGCGTCAGAATGCGCAGCGATGCTGCGGCCAGTTTGATCGCGCGCGGCACCACCCAGAGCGAGATGAGAACACCGACGACGACGTCTGCCCACGTCCAGTTGAACAGCAGGACAAGGCCACCGGCGATCAGAACGCCGACGCTACCGACGGCGTCGGCAAGCACTTCGAGGTAGGCACCACGCACGGCCAGGCTGTCCTTGGAATCGCCGCGCAGCATCAGCATCACGACGATGTTCGCGGCCAGGCCGGCGGCCGCCGTGATGATCAGGGCGCCGCCCGGGATCTCGGGTTCGTTACCGATGCGGCCGATTGCCTCGTAGAAGACCCAGGCGGCGACAGCCAGCAGCATCACCGCATTGGCCATGGCGGTCAGCACTTCGGCGCGGTGCCAACCGAAGGTCCTGGCCGCGGTGGTGCTGCCCCTCTTCGCGAGCAGCAGCGCCGTCAGTCCCATGGCCATACCCACCACGTCTGTGAGCATGTGACCGGCGTCGGCAAGCAGAGCCAACGAGTTGATCAGGATACCGACCGTGGCCTCGAGTACGAGGAACGCAACGAGGATCGCAAGCGCGATCGCCATTTTTCTGATGCGTTGCGGTGACGGTCCTACGCCGACCGAATCTGCTGCCGAGTGGCCATGTGAATGACCGTGCCCTGCTCCCATTTGTCCTGTTCCCTCCCAAGTCCTTCTCAGAGCATATGCATACATTCGCATACATACAATGAGTTGCTCAGTGAGCGGGAAACGGCAGAGGTCAGTGATCCGGCTCGTAGGCGGGATGAGGCACGGTGGGCGGCAGAGTGGCGATCGACGAGATTCGCTTCATGCCCGCGACCTGCAACAGGTCGACGACCAGCGATCGAATCTGGGCGAACACCACCGTCGAGGACAAGCCCGCGTTCTCCACTATCGCCGGTTTCAGTTCCTTCGCGACCGAGCGCAGGACGCGCGCTGCTTCGGCCTGATCAGGCTGCTCCCCCGGCTCCGCCAGGATCATGTCCTCGAGAACTTCGACGGCTTTCGACAAGCGCTCGACCTGAGCCACCAGACGCGGATCGAGGATCTCGTCGTCCCTGACCAACGTCAACGAACGACGCGCGAGCACTCGAATGTTGCGCATCGCGTTGTCGATGGGATCGGCTGTCGCCATGAGCCTTTCGAGGCGAGGCCGACTGTTCCAGTACAGCGGGGAGATTCGGCTGATCTCCCTCCCGCCGAGAAGGTTACTGCGCAACCCGTCGATGGCACCCTGAGTTGCGCGCGCCTTCTGCAGTGCCTTCACGATCGGGTCCGGGTCATTCGCGACGAGGCC
>NZ_LVCT01000723.1:0-1414 GCF_001647205.1 Rhodococcus sp. EPR-134 | reverse complement strand
GACCACCGCGATACCCACCAGACCACCGACAAGGGCATCGATCATGCGATCGGGACCGCCGCTGCCGCCCGGCGGGATCAGCGTCGCCACCAGCACAGCCGAGTTTCCCGCCTGCATGGAGAAGATCGGCCCGCTGTTGAGAAGCACCGCGACGGACATCGCCAGCACGACAACCAAACTGATCTGCCACGGTCCGCTCCCGATACCGGAGATGATCAGATCACCGATTCCGATACCGACCGTGACTCCCGCAACCAACTCGAACGAGCGTCGTAGTCGTGCACCCAACGACAGACCGAGCGAGACCACAGCGGCAATCGGCGCGAAGAACGGCGCGTGGTGCCCGATCACCGTGGTGGCAACCCACCACGCCAATCCGGCCGCCAAGGCACATTGAATGATCGGTAGCGCCGACGTCTGAAGCCGACGCACCGATTTGCGAGCCCGGTCCTTGATGCCGGCCCGGCTCGGACGGAAACTGCTAACCGAGGCCAAGCGCTTCGGCGGCGTTGGGATCGCAGTCTTCGAGCAGATCGAGGCAACGCGCGTACTCGTCGGCTTCACCGATCGTCTTCGCGGCCTTGGCCAGGACTGCGACGCAACGCAGGAAACCACGGTTCGGTTCATGGCTGTAGGGCACGGGACCGAAACCCTTCCAACCGTTGCGACGCAGTTGGTCCAGTCCGCGGTGGTATCCGGTACGCGCGTAGGCGTAGGCCGTGATGGTTTCGCCCTTGTCCAGGGCAGCCTCGGCCAGGTAGGCCCACGCAATGGAGGCAGTGGGGTGGTCGGCCGCTACCTGGGCCGGTTCAGCGTGGTTGAGCAGTGCCGATTCCGCGTCGTCGTCGCCGGGAAGCAGAGTGGGCTTGGGTCCGAGCAGGTCACCGAATTGGGTCATGCGCTCATTGTGCCCGCTACGCCTTTCTGCCACAGGACCGCCTCGCCGACGGTCGGAGTTATGCAGGCTACATACCGGTCGTTACCCTGACATGGTCATTGCTGCATAAGACCGAAGGGTTACCCGTGCCGGACTCGAAAGACGACAACTCGAAAAAGAGCGCAGCACCGAAGGGTGCGCCCGAGAAGTCGGCCCCGACCGAACCTGCGACTGTGGCGATCCAGAAGACAGACAAGGCCTCGAAAGCGGACGGCGACGCCAAAACTGCCAGCGCACCAACCGTCGCGATCCCCAAGGCAACTCAGGCAACCACAGCAGCACCGACACCCCAGCCCAAGCCGGAGCCTGCCACCGTCGCGATTCCGAAAGCCACGCAGCCGACACCACCACCCCGGCAGGCTCCGACCCCACCACCACCGCAGCGCGCTGCGCCTCAACCACCGCAGCGCGCCGCGCCTCAACGTGTGGGTGTCGCAGCGACCCCACCGCCGGCTCAGCCGAAGCCGACTCGCATCG
>NZ_LVCT01000722.1:0-27354 GCF_001647205.1 Rhodococcus sp. EPR-134 | reverse complement strand
CGACGCTCCACACCACGGTTGAATTACCTGGGTACATACCTGTTTTTGCGCATTCGACCCGACCGGTCGATATCAGGCGCGCCTTCGGTTGATGGCATCTGTTCGAACAATCGCCAGTGCCCCATGTCACTTCTGGAGACGATACCGCGTCTTGGTCACCTGGCGCGTCAGCGTTACCGAGATGGGACATACAGGCGGCATTGCTCCTACAAGCCGAACGGGAGACCAGTGCACGTTCCCGGCATCGGAAACGCGTGCTGATCTCCCGTTCGGCGATCTGTTGCCTAGTGGATCTACTGCTGAGTCGAAGCTACTTTCTCGGCTGCGTGGTGAGCGGCAATGTATCCGTAAACCAGCCCCTGGCCGATCGTTGCACCGGCGCCCGGGTAGGTGTGACCGAATGCGTTGGCCGCAGTATTGCCGATCGCATACAGGCCGTCGATCACGCTGCCGTCCTCACGAAGCACGCGTGCATGCTCGTCTGCCTGCACACCGCCGCAGGTGCCGAGGTCGCTGAGCGTCATCTTCACCGCGTAGAGGGCACTCGTGTCGAGCTTCCTCAGGTTCGGGTTCGGGGACACTGTCGGGTCGTCGTAGTACCGATCGTATGCACTTCCGCCGCGACCAAATTCCGCATCGCTACCGGCAGCAGCGGCCTCGTTGAACTTCTCGAAGGACTCGGCAAAAGCCTCCTCGGGAAGACCGACCTTGCGGGCAAGTTCGACCGGACTGCTCGCCTTGTGCGCGATGCCGGAGTCGAAGAATGCCTGCGGAAGCGGCTGACGAGGGAAGATACCGCCTGCGAACACGTAGCTGTTGCGGTACTCCTGGTCGAAAACAAACCACATCGACTCGGCCGGATCTCCGGCCTTTTCCCGTTCGAGCACGCGCTGGCCGAACGACATGTAGTCCGTCGCCTCGTTCACGAATCGACGACCGGTCTGGTCGACGATGAACGAGCCTGGCAGCGCACGCTCTGCGAGCATCACCATCGGCGGGCGGCCCTTGATGCTTGCCACCGCGGGGAACCACCACGACTGATCCATCGATCCGATACCTGCGCCGAGCTCTTGTGCTGCCTCGATCGCTTCGCCGGTGTTGCCCTCTGCGCCCAGGCTCTCGTGCTCACCGAGGCTCTCCGACTGGTACTTGTGGCGCCACTCCATGTTGTGGTCGAACCCGCCGGCTGCCAGAACGACACCACGCCGAGCGGTCACCGTCACTTCACGTCCGTCTTGCACCACAACTGCACCCGTTACGCGGCCATCTTCGGTGATGAGCCGAACCAACGACGTTTCCGTCCACACCGGGATACCGGCCTGGACCACACCTGCGAACAGGCCGGCGGCGAGCGCCTGACCGCCTGCGATGTATTCACGCTTGAGTACGTACTTGCCGTAAACGCCCTGCGCCAGGCGGCGGATGATGCGAGGGAAAGCCTTGCTCGGCTTCTTCACCATCAGGTTCATCCACTTGTAGTCCGCACCTGTCACCGGCATCGGCAGTCCGGCTTCCATCAAACCGGGCCGCAGGCGACCGCGTTCCGCGCCGAGTACCGACGCGTCGAACGGCAGGCACTCGCAGGTACGTCCGGCGGCGCTACCTCCCGGCAGTTCGGGGTGGTAATCGGAGTATTCCTTGGCCCAGAAGAACTTCATGGGCGTCGTGCGGTAAAGCATGTCGACGGTGGCCGCACCGTTGTCGACGAATGCCTCCCCACGTTGGGCAGGGGCAGTATCACCGACCACCGCACGCACGTCTGTCTTCGCGCGCTCGACGGTGTCGCCCGCACCGGCTTTCGCCAAGATCGGGTTGGCAGGCATCCAGAACGCTCCACCGGACCGCGCCGTCGAACCGCCAACGTACTGCGTCTTCTCCACGATCAGCGTGGACAAGCCGAGCTCGTTCGCGGTGAGGGCGGCAGCCATGCCGGTACCGGACCCGATCACCAGTAGATCGACAACGATGTCCTTGGCTTGTGTCGCGGGGGGTGCCTGATTCTTCGCCATTGAACAAATCCCTTCACGTGGTTATCGACGTAGAACGCTAAGGCAGTCGCGGCGCAGAAGGTTCCGGATGCCCAGTCAGCGGGACATTGCGAGTGGATTGGCGAAGAACGGCTCCTGCCACGGGTCGGGCGTTGTGCCCGCCCCAGCAGAATCGCGGCTTGCCTTCTTCGATGTCTACGCTGCTCACGTGAGGACAAATCCCAGCTTCGGCATCGTCGACGAAACGCTCGGCGCCCTTGTACGCGGCATGCTTCCCCGCCTACGCCACGCCTTCGAGCATCACCAGGCTCTTCACCGTCTGGCCGTCGAAGCGATTGTCAACGTCTGACAGACTCGTGCGGTTTGCATTTCATGGACGGGTACTGGCCGGCAGTTCGCTTCAACGGCGACGATGGCGTCGTCGAGGTGACTGTCGAATCCTGACCGCGATCCTCGTCTCGGGCTGTCGGCTGATGTTCCTCGGCACTGATGAAGAATAATCATCTACATGAAATGGAACACCCCTACAGAGACCGGCTGGTTCGTCAACCTCGCCGAAGGTGGTTCGGCCGTATCGATATTCGATCCGTCGGGGAACGTTCAAGGCGAACTGATTCCCGCATCCGACGACGGATCGGAGAGCGTTGCCGGCGGGCGGAAGAAATCGTCAACAGCCGAGCAGGATCGATCCAGGCTCACATTCCGCAAAGGCCGACCTGCATCACTTCGATTGTCCGACGGAACGATCGGGACCCTGATCGACCAGAAGCCCAAGGCCATGCGCCGCAAGAACAAGCTGTGCGAAGTCGATATCGCGGGCAGAACATACCTCTTCGTTCATTCATCGGGCCGAAAGGCAACAGCCCGGCGTGACGGAATCGCATTGGCACACATGGAACGTGGCCGATGGTCGGGTAGAAGTACCGTCGCCAGAAGAACCCTCACGGCAACGGACGCCCTTGACGAATGTGTCCTGACACTGTTTCAGAAGGTAGTGACACCTGGACGTACCGGCGCCTTCGATCAGGTACTGACCGACCTCAGCAACATATGACGTACGCCATATTCGGTGGATCTCAACCGCACTCGAGATACTGACTTTCAACTCTCGGGTCCACGGACATGCCTTGGACACAATGAGTTTCACATCTCGGAGCGGAAGGCTGAAACCAGATCATGGTCAATGTCGACGCTTTGAACACGCTCGCCCAGCGATTGTCGCCAGGTGCGATGATCACAGATCCAGATCTACTCCAGTCCTATCGGCAGGACTGGAGGTTCGATCCCGCAGCCGGAACACCGGTTGCCGTAGTACGTGCTTCGACGACGGCAGAGGCGGTTCGACGGACGGCATCTGAGGCCGCCACATGTAGCGAATAGCGACGAGTACCTGAATTCTCCTGTGCAACCGGATATGGTGAGGCTGTCGTCTTCAATGCGGCGATGCAAGAAGGGAAGCTACGACCAAAACGTTACGTCGGGGAAGACAAGCAAATCACCTGGACATGGCTGGAGGCCTCCGTGATGAATCTCGTTCGCCGACTGAGCGTCTGCACATCCGTCGTGATCGCTTCTACTCTGACGTCGGTGGCGCTCGCATCCGCCGCGGTGACCATTCCATTCCAGGTCAACCCTGCGCCGTACGGCAACCCGAACGGCAGCTTCGACGCGCCGGCAGTCCGCTGCGTAGCTGTCGTCGGTGAACAACCCGGCACGGTGACGATCACCGGAGGCAAGGAAGGCCGGTGGGGATGCCTGCTCTCGTCCGAAGTGCGCTGGCTGAACCTTTCGACCGGGGCCTCCGGCTCCGCTCGGCTCTCGGACGGCCTCAACGGAGTCCCAGCAGAGGCGATCGTGCAGACCGGGACCGGTCAAGTCGCTGTTGCCGTGCTGTCTGTGGCCGGATCCATCATCACCCCAGGTGTCACATCGTTCTACGTGCCGTAGCACCAGACTCCGCATCACCGGCACCGTGGGACCTAAGGTCCTGTTTACCGACCCGTCATCCCGGTTAGCCTGAAAAGACGCTACCGAGAGGACACTCATGACCTCGTCAGTGCACGAAACGATCGCCGTGGATCTGGATTTGATCGACCTGTACAAGGACCTCCACAGCCATCCGGAACTGGGGTTTCACGAGCAACGAACATCCAGTCTGGTGGAAAGACATTTAACAGCACTTGGATTCGACACCACCACCGATGTCGGGACTACCGGAGTCGTCGGAGTCCTGAAGAACGGAGTGGGCCCCACAGCGCTGCTGCGTGCGGATATGGACGCCCTCCCGGTTCGGGAAGAAACCGGATTGGACTACGCCAGTACCGTGACAACGACCGACGATCAGGGAAAGACCGTCTCGGTCAGCCACGCGTGCGGCCATGACCTGCATACGACCTGCTTACTCGGTGCGGCCCGGATCCTCTCTCAGGATACGACGACCTGGTCTGGCACTCTTGTCCTCGTCTTCCAACCGGCTGAGGAACTTGGCGCGGGTGCGCAAGCCATGGTCGACGACGGACTGTTCGAGCGATTCCCGAGGCCCGACATCGTTCTCGGACAACATGTATCGCCGCTACCGGCAGGCACGATCGCCGGGCACGCCGGCCCCTCGTATGCGGGATCGGACTCACTTCGTGTGAGACTGGTCGGAAAGGGCGCCCACGGATCTATGCCGGAGAACTCGGTCGATCCCGTGGTCATGGCAGCCGAAACCGTGTTGCGTTTGCAAACTGTCATCTCACGCGAGGTCCCGAGTACTGCCACAGCTGTCCTCACCGTCGGCTCCATCCATGCTGGAGATGCCGCCAACGTCATTCCCGGCGAAGCAGAACTGCAACTCAACATCCGCAGCTACGACGCAGGTGTGCGTCAGCGCATCCTGGACAGCGTCGACCGCATCGTCCGGGGCGAAGCGGCCACCGCCGGTGCACCCACCTCACCGACCATCACAGAGACGGAGCACTTTCCGATCGTCGTCAATGATCCGGCAGCGCTGGACAAGACACTCGATGCGTTTGCCGAATGGTTGGGGACGAACAAGATTCTCGATCCCGGTGCGGGAGCAGGTAGTGAAGATGTCGGCATTCTCGCGACCAGTGCCGGTGCGCCACTGTCGTACTGGCTGTTGGGCGGTACCGACCCTTCACTGTTCACGACAGGTGACATGACTGATCCGGCTTTGCGAACCGTGCCGTCGAACCACTCTCCGCACTACGCTCCCGTGATCGAGCCGACCCTGACCATCGGTGTGAACGCCTTGGTCGTCGCGGCCAGGACGTGGCTCCCAACTCCCTAGAGTGTTGCGGGTCCGCAATCGATCGATCGTCCATGCGATCAAGGCTGCAAACGCGTAGGCGCCGCCGAGAATACTTGCAGCGCCCCACCCTGCCGCGTCGAAAACCATAGTGGTGGAAACCGCCCCAGCCGCGCTGCCCAACGAATAGAACACCATGTAACTACCGATGATCTGCCCCGACGATTCCGGTGTGTTCGCGACGATCAGATTCTGGCTCGTGACATGAACAGCCTGTACGGCGAAGTCCAACGCAACAACACCGACTACGAGTAACACCAGCGAGTGCGTCGCCTGCGCGTTGAATACCCACGACAGCAAGAGAACGACCAAAGACGCCCCGGTGACGCGTTGCGCTTTGCCTTGATCGGCCCACCGACCGGCACCGACCGCGCCCAATGCTCCAACCAATCCTGCGATTCCGAAGAGCCCGATCTGTGTGGTCGACAACCGCCATGGTTCCTCACTCAACGGCAGGGCCATTCCGCTCCACAAAGCACCAAAGGACGCGAAAAGGAACAAGGCGATCAGGGCCCGGGTGCGAAACAGTCGGTTCGTAAGCGTCAACGTCACGACTGACCCCATTGCACGCACGTACGAACGCCTATCGTGTTGCAAACGAGGATCTTTCGGCAGCATCGTCAGCGCGACGGCCGCGACCAGTACCGAAATGAAAGTGGATCCCGCGTAGACCGCCCGCCAGCCTGCCAGATCCGCAACTGCGCCGGCGACAGTCCGAGCGAGGATGATGCCGACGACAACGCCGCTGGTGATGACACCGATGTTTGCGCCCCGCTCGTCCGGGTCACTGATTGCCGCAGCATAGGCAACTATGACTTGAACAACTACCGAGAACGTGCCTGCGACCGCCATCCCGATCAACAGCTGCAGATTCGTGGTGGCCAGAGCAACAAGCATCGTTCCCGTTGCAGCAGCGACGATCTGGATTGCGATCAATTTCTTTCGATTCACGAGATCGCTCAATGGCACCAACACGATCAACCCCACCACATAACCGAGTTGGGCGAGTGCGACTACGAAACCGAGGCCGGCCGGAGGAATGGAAAGATCCGAGCCTATTTGCCCGAGGAGCGGCTGTGCGTAGTAGATGTTGGCTACCGAGACCCCGCAGAGCACTGCGAGCAACAGGCGAAGTCCGCGAGACATTTTCAACTTGCCCCGCGAGTTCTCGACAGCATGACGTACAGGCACTTCCACCTCAACTTGGTTGCGTTTTGATACCATTTGGAGGTTACGTCAATACAGTTTCAAAACGCAACCAATGAGGAACTCGATGCCGGATCGCGCACAATGGACAGACCCGCACTGCCCGACGGCCCGAGCGGCCGACATCATCGGCGACAGATGGTCGCTGCTGATCGTGCGTGACGCCTTCGACGGGTCATCGAGATTCAGTCAGTTTCAACGAAACCTGGGCATCGCAAAGAACATTCTCACGGACAGGCTCAAAGTCCTTGTCGAGCAGGGAATCTTCGAAGTCCAACCGAACGCGCAAGGTACCCGCAACGAGTACATCCTGACCGAACGCGGTATGGATCTGTTCATCGTGATCATTAGCCTGCGACAGTGGGGAGAGCGCCACGCCTTCGATGACGGTGAGCCACACTCGATCTTGATCGACGACACCACGGGCGATCCGGTTCCCAGGCTTCGACTGATCAACACACGGAATATCGACCTGGACCCTACAAGTACACATGTGGAGAAGGTCGAGGAAGGTTGACCCGCAACTCGCCAGATTGACAGATGGGCGCACATGATTCGAAGTACGCGCATACTCCGACCATGACTGTCGATCTCGAGTTCTCCTGGCCGCAGTTTCTCTGGATTGCATTCATCTTCGTCGGCGTGCCCGCAACTATCGGCGCGAGCATCATCTGGACAATCTGGCGTTCGGAACGAACTGGCCTGGAGCACTCCACGACCGCCCTCGGCGGCGGGCACACGGGATCGGGCTCACTCGGACTGTGGAGCACCGGCCTGTTGGCCTTTGCACTGGGCTTTCTGTCTTGCGTGGGCTGGCTCAGCTGGTCAGCCGACTACAAAGGCGGATTCCGCGGCCCCGGCCTGCCTGCCCCGACACAGTTCCCCACCTGGCAGGTCGTCGCCTGTGGACTGACAGTGATTCTGGCGTGTTTCGGTTCCGCCCATTGCTCGCGATGGATGAAGGCCGGCGGTATGACGGCCGCTGCCGGCACTGCTGCAGGATTCACCACCGCATTCAGCATCGACGCCAGTACTGATGTCACCGGGCAGGCAGGCGTGGGCGTCGCACTGTCCACGATCGGATGGGGCCTCACCCTTACCGCACTGATGCTTCTGCGCGGCAAGTGGTCGCGACGAGGATGAATCATTGCCGGATCATCCATACTCCGAGTAAAGAATTCGATAAGCGGACCTAACACGTTTTGAAATTCATTAAGAAGAAAATCGATTCCAGATACAGGATCGCCTGATTGCCGAACCTCCACGAGATCCTCGAAAAATATGAGACAGAAGCCTTATCGCTTCCGTGCCAACCCTTTGACGCATGCGGATCATAATATTCTTCGAACATCACGCGGAAGTGCACACAAGTCTGTGACTCACGGCATTATCCGATTTATCACGGGAAATCGTGATAAATCATCACCGTCTCTGAACTGCAACAACGCCTTAAGTTACAGATTCAACTAGTTCCAAACCATAGGGTTTCTTCCTTTTTCTCGGCGTCTCGATTCCGTAATGCTTGACATCGAATTGTCTTTCGTTCTCAATGAGCGATGTCAACTGACGATGATGCATCTCAGTGCATCAACGCAGTAATTCCGCTATCGAATCCAGTGAAGGGACCAGCCGCGAAATGACGGTTGCCGAGAGCTTGAAAGATAGGAATCTGTACTCCAACCTCAGGCGTGCTGCTGATTTGAGCAACCCATTCTGGGATCGCGCAGTCAGTGAGGGTCTGGCCGATATCACCGCCGATCGCGTCGCAGGTTTCGAACACCGGACGATCCAAGGATACGAATTCGAGAACTTCTCCACGTACTCGTATCTGGGGCTCGACACCGACGACCGAATTCGTTCGGGTGCGATCGCCGCTCTCGAGCGCGAACGAACGTTGAACAGTTCCATCTCGCGGATGAGAGTCCACTCCAGCCTTCTCGACGACACAGAGGCCGCGTTGAGCGAACTGCTTGACGCACATGTGCTCACCCTCGGATCCGCCGCAAACGCTGCGTGGAGTTTGCTCCCCCTCGTTGCGTCCGGGTTGCTCACCGGCGGTGAACCTCCCCTCATGGTGTTCGACAAGAACGCACACTTCTGCCTCAATGCCATGAAGGCGAGCGTCGCCGACGAAACGACGATCGTGACCATTCGGCACGACGACGTCGATGAACTCGAAAGTCTTTGCCGAACAAATTCTCAGGTGGCATACGTGGCGGACACCGTCTACAGCACAGGCGGGAAGGCGCCCCTGAACGAACTGTTTGCATTACAGGCCAAATACGGACTGATTCTCGTTCTCGACGAGGCGCACAGCACCTCGGTCATCGGACACAACGGGCGTGGCGCGGTCCTGGATCTCATCGGCAGCCTCAATGATCGAACATTCTTGCTGACATCACTGAACAAGGGATTCGGTGCTTCCGGCGGTGCGATCGCACTCGGTCGGAACGGGGGCAGTCAAAATCGTGATCTCGCACTTCGCTACGGCGGCCCGCTGACGTGGTCGCAGCGTGTGAACGTAGCCGGGCTGGGTGCTATTGCGGCGTCCGTGGAGCTCCACCGCAGCGGAGAGGTCGACAAGCGGCAGCGGCAACTCCGCACGGTTGTCGAACTGTTCGATTCGCTCGTCGACACGCCGGCATCGGGCGATGGACTCCCGATCCGCTTCGTCACGCTCCACGAGGAAGAACAAACCATCACCGCAGCACAGAAACTGCTGGCTAGCGGTTTCTACACATCGGCGGTCTTCTTCCCTGTCATCGGCCGGGGCAAAGCCGGGCTGAGACTGATGCTTCGGGCGGACCTTCCACATGCAACGATCGAGCGCTTCGCCGACGTCCTACGAAGTGTCACGGAATGAGCGACGACCGCACTGTCGCAGTGACACCGCTGGCTTGTGCCGTCGTGTTGACAGCACAAATGGCCACGACCATCTACCTCCCTTCACTGCCGAAGATCGCGACGGATCTGGGCATCGAAGATTCCGTGGTGAAGTGGTCGGTGACACTCTTCGTGATCAGTGCCGCACTTCCGGTGGTCGTGTGGGGGCGGTTGGCAGATCGACTCGGACGCAGGACGGCACTGTTGTCCAGCTTGGTATTGTTCGTGATCGCCTGCATTGCATTGGCTTTGGTCCAGAGCGCCGCCGTACTACTGATCGGCCGGATCGTTCAAGGCATCGGAGCAGGAGGTGCGGCCATCATCGTGCGAATGATGGTGAAGGACAAGTTCACCGGTTCGGAGTTGGCTAGCCGCTTGTCGCTGTTGTCGATGGCATTTGTGGTGGCACTGGGCGGTGGCCAACTGATCGGCGGCGCTCTTGCGTCGTTCACCTCGTGGCGAACCGGCTTCGGCGTGCTCGGAGTACTCGGAGCAGCACTCGCTGCGGTGGCACTGAGGACCGAGAACACCACAGTCCGCGACAACAACGAACGCGTTGTTCGGTGGAATGCCATAGTCCTGACACCCCAGTTCTACAAACCAGCCATTGCGGGGGGCCTGGGTTTCGGCGCGATAGTCCTTGTGCAGCAATCGAGCCCCTTCCTGTTCAGCGATCGATTCGACTTGCAACCGTGGGCATTCGGAGCCTTCGGAATCCTCTACGGAACCGCCTACTTCAGCGGCGCGCTTTACGTCAATCGAAGGGCCACAACCGTCGGTTCAGAGAAGTTGATGCGTCGAGGTGCGCTGTGCATGCTGCTTGCCGGCCTCGTCCTCATGCTCTGCTGGTATCCCCCACTCGGTTCCACGCCGTTGCTCGCGGTCTTCCTGCTCGGATACATCGCACTGACATTTGGGCAATCGCTTCTCTTCCCGAACTCGGCAGCATCAGCAGTGACGCATTTTGCTGAAGGCGGAGCCATCGCCGTCGCGTACTGCGGACTCGTACAGCAGGGAATTGCCGGCATCGCCTCTGTAGTCGGACCTCTCGCATCCGATGAGCGCGTGTGGTCGGCAATCGTCGCACTGATCACTGCAGCAGCGACTGCGCTCGTATTCTCCCTCCGCACAGCTTCCTCCGAACCGACAGTAGGTACGTCCCATGCCCGTCATTGAACGCACCGCACAACTCGACCCCGGTACCCGCGAGCAAAACTTACTGGCATACAAGGAAATTCGCGAGCGAGTTGCGGACGCGCAACACTTGTCCGTTCACGGGGCACCCGAGCGGTCGGTCGCCAAGCACCGGGCTCGCGGCAAATTGCCCGCTCGCGAACGCATCGATGCTCTTCTCGACGTGCAGTCCCCGTTCTTCGAGATCGGACAACTGGCCGGATTCGAGGTGTACGACGAGCAACTCCCGTCGGCTGGTCTGGTCACGGGCGTAGGGCTCATCCGCGGCTCACTCTGCGCCATCTTCGCGAACGACGCCACCGTCAAGGGCGGCACCTACTACCCGCTGACCGTCAAGAAGCAACTGCGATTGCAATCCGTCGCTCGTCGGCTGAGGCTGCCGTGTGTCTATCTCGTCGATTCCGGAGGTGTTTTCCTTCCGATGCAGGACGAGATCTTCCCCGACGAGCACCATTTCGGCGAGATGTTCAAGAACATCGCCGAAATGTCGGCAGACGGCATCGTTCAGATCGCAGCAGTCATGGGTTCCTGCACGGCTGGAGGTGCATACATCCCAGCGATGTGCGACGAGACCGTCATCGTCCGCGGTACCGGCACCGTCTATCTGGGCGGCCCTCAGTTGGTCAAGGCTGCAACCGGTGTCGACGTCGAACCGCAAGAGCTCGGCGGCGCCGACGTGCACGGGGTGATCAGCGGCGTCGTCGATCACATCGCCAACGACGACATCGAGGCTCTGAGCATGATCGCCGACATCGTCGCCCGCGGTGATCGACGGGAGGTACGGGCGCCGTCACGATCTCCGCGACCACCTCTTCACTCCCCCGAGCAGCTCGACACGGTGATCCCGGCTTCCTCGAAAACCCCGATCGTCGCGCGCGACGTTCTGGCCCACCTGCTCGATGCCAGCGAATTAGTCGAGTACCGAGCGAATTACGGCCGAACCATCGTCTGCGGGACCGGCCACATCGAGGGGTACACCGTCGGGGTCATCATGAACGACGGTGTTCTCTTTTCGGAGGACTCCCTCAAGGCCGCGAACTTCGTCGAACTGTGCTCACAACGAGACATCCCATTGTTGTTCCTGCACAACGTCAACGGATTCATGGTCGGGAAGCAGTACGAGGCGGAAGGTATCGCCAAACACGGCGCGAAACTGGTCAATGCCGTTGCCTGCGCCAGGGTTCCCAAGCTCAGCATCGTCATCGGCGGAAGCTACGGGGCGGGAAATCTCGCGATGTGCGGACGCTCGATAGGTCCTGACTTCATGGCCGTGTGGCCGAACGCGAAGACCACCGTGGTCGGTTCCGAGCAAGCAGCGTCGGTGATGGCATTGATGAAGATCGAATCTGCGCGCACACGCGGAACTCCGCTCACGGAAGAGGAAATCGAGGAAATCAAACGGCCGATACGCGAAGGTTACGACCGGCAGGGCGAGTCGGTGTACGTCGCATCCAGGCTTTGGGTTGACGCGATCGTCGACCCGGTCGACACGCGATCCTGGGTTTCACTCGCGCTGTCCATGCTTCCCCGCAATCACGGAACAACGCGCTTCGGCGTCTTCAGGATGTGAGAACATGACTCGACTTCTCATCGCCAATCGGGGTGAAATCGTCACGCGCATCGCGCGCACGGCCCGTCGTCTCGGCATGTCGGTAGTGACGATCTCCTCCCCCGTCGATTCACACGCACAGTGGCATCGCCTCGCCGATCACACCGTGCTTCTGGACGGAGACATCCCCTCGGAGTCCTACACCAATTCGGATCAAATCATTGCGGCCGCGCTGGCCGCGGATTGCGATGCCGTGCACCCGGGTTACGGATTCCTCTCCGAAGACTCCGATTTCGCTGAAGCCGTCGTCGCTGCAGGTCTGACATTCGTCGGTCCGGCCGCTGAATCCATCGCTCTACTCGGAGACAAGGCAAGAGCGAAGAAGGCCGCCGCTGACGCCGGCATCCCGACTCTCACCGCGTGGGGCGAGGCAAGCGCCGATCCCGATACCGTCCTCGGTCACGTTCGATCTCTCGACGTGCCGGTGCTGCTGAAACCGGTGTTCGGGGGCGGCGGCAAGGGGATGGTTCGACTACATCCGGGTGATGACGCACGAGAGGTCATCACCTCTGCAATCGGTTTGAACGAAAGGAACTTCGGCCGCGGCGACCTGATGATCGAAACGCTGGTGGAGCGTCCGCGTCACATCGAAGTTCAGGTCCTCTTCGATTCCTTCGGTACAGGAGTTCACTTCTTCACCCGTGAATGCTCCCTACAGCGTCGGAACCAGAAGATCATCGAGCAGGCACCGGCAAGTTCTGTCCCCGAATCGGTCCTGGGAGCCATGCAGCACGTCGCTCTGCGACTACTCGGAGGCGTCGGCTACGTGAATGCGGCAACCGTCGAATTTCTGGTTGACGCCGAAAACCGCTACTACTTTCTCGAAGTCAACACGCGCCTACAAGTCGAACACACGGTCACCGAGGAAGTGACCGGCGTCGATCTCGTCGAACTGCAACTCGACATCGCCCTCGGCGCCCGTTTGCCGTTACAGCAGCGCCATATCGCGCTGCGGGGTTTCGCGGTGCAAGCCAGAATCTACGCCGAGGATCCGTCGAACGGGTTTCGGCCCGCACCTTCACATTCCGTGGACATAGCCTGGCCGTCGGGGGTTCGCATCGACAGTGCTTTCGAGGGTGCCGGCAGCATTCCGCCGTTCTACGATCCGATGATCGCAAAGGTCATAGCAAGCGGTCCGACGCGGTCAACCGCACTGGAATCATTGGACCGAGCTTTGGCCGACTCGAGTTACTTCGGTGGAACCTCGAATATCGGTTTCCTCCGACTTCTCTTGGCGACACCGGCTGCGCGCGCGGATGACATTCACACTTCCTTCGTCGACGAGCACCTCACTCGGTTGATCCCGGATTCTGCAGAGCTCCAGGCCACCGCCGCTGCTGTTGCGATGGTGTGGACTTCCGTCGAGGAACAATCGCCGGTCACCGGGTCGTCATGGACCGGCCCCCACGGACTACATCGAGAGACATTGCGCAAGGTGGGATCCGACCCGATCGGACGCGAACTCATTGCCGATGGCCGCGTCGTGCCGACAACCGTCATCTCACAACGAAGCAACCACTGGATTGTCGCCGCCGACGGCCGGAACATTGCGGTGGTCGTCAGGGGTGGAACCGACGAAGTGACACTCAGCCTGGTCGCCGATGGTTTGACAACCACCGCTGGGCGCCTCGGAGTCGGCACCGGTACATGGGTGTGCGTTGGTGGCTGGACCGTGAAGGTGGACGAGAAAGTCTATACAGCAAAGGATTCCGATCTCAGCGACGGAGAGATCACATCGAAGATGCCGGGAACCGTGCTGGCAGTGCTGCAGACTGGAACGCGGGTGTCGGAAGGTGATGTCGTCGCGGTCGTAGAAGCAATGAAGATGGAGACTGCCCTTCGTGCTTCCTCACCCGGAATCGTCTCGGCGGTGACAGTAACGGTGGGAGATGTCATCGATGCCGGACAAGTGCTGGCAGCCGTGGCGCCATGAGTAAAGATTGCCACGATCTTATCTCTTTTTTGACTGAAGCAATTGTTACACAATATCTTTCATGTCAGAAGCAGGGGGAATCGAGCGTCGCGCAGTCATTGTTTCCGCAACCGAACTCCGCGAACTCATTCGTTCCGATCGGACGCTCGTCGTCGTCAACGTGGTACGAGACAACAGCGAGGGCGGAGCCGGAATCATTACTGCGCCGCAGTCCATCACATTGTCGATCAACGACTTTCAAAGCAGTGGCGGCGGGACTGACGGGAATCGACCGCTGCCAGACCTCGACGCATTCGGAAGAACACTGAACGATCTGAAAGTATCCGCCGATGCTCACATCGTGGTCTACAGTTCGCACAGCCCCCTGCTTGCGGCCCGCGCGTGGTTCACGCTTCGCTGGGCAGGACGTTCAGTGCGGTACTTGGACGGCGGATCGTCCGGATGGGTTACAGCCCGGAAACGCATATCGACAAACGATTCGATTCCCGTACCACCTTCCACCACTAGCACGACACTCGCCGACTCAGAAGACGCCCTGCGCGCGGCATCGGCCGGCAGATTGCTCGACGCCCGAGGATCGAGCAGTTTCCGCGCCGGCCACATCCCCGGATCTATCTCAGCGCCGGCAACTGACCAACTCGGCGACAACGGATTCCTACTTCCCGACCGCGAGTTACGAGAATACTTCCACCAGTTCGGAATAGAGCGTGGTGCCACCGTCGTGTCCTATTGCGGCGGCGGAGTTGCCGCGTCGCACAACGCACTGGCGCTTGCAGCGGTCGGCATCAGCTCCGCGGTCTACGTCGCGTCGTGGTCGGGGTGGAGCGCCGACCCCGAACGACCCGTCTCCACTGACATCCATCACACACCAAGGAATCCGGACCAGCGATGACACGACAGATGATCCTCGGCGCCTACATGGTCTTTCCGAGTATGCACAGTGCCGGAATGTGGCGGCATTCGTACTCGGAGAATGCCTTCGAGGACAGAGCGCTCTACGAGCGATACGCGCAAGCAGCGGAACGAGCAAAATTCGACCTGATACTGATACCTGAGCGTGTGCACTACGTCGACGGCCACACCAAATACGGTCTGCTGACCGGCTTTCAACATGATCCGACGCAGTTGGCTGCAGTGGTGGCCGGCGCAACAAATCGTATCGGTCTCGGCGTAACCCTTTCGGCAAGCTTCAACAGCCCGTACAACCTGGCGAGAACTCTGGGCAGCCTCGACATACTCAGCGGTGGGCGCGCGGCCTGGAACATCGTGATGACGGCACCCGGCCCGGCTAACGACAACTTTCCCGAAGTCGATCGGCTTCCGAGAGAAGAACTGTACGAGCGCGGCGACGAAGTTCTCGAAGCAACCACCGCACTCTGGTCGTCGTGGGACGGCGACGCCGTATCGGCCGATCGCGACAGCGGAATCTACGCAGACACAAGCAAGATTCACGCGGCCGACTACAAGGGCAAATACTTGTCGGTGCAGGGTCCACTCACCTTGCCACAATCACCTCAGGGCCGCCCGGTCTTCATCCAGGCAGGTGAATCTGTGAGAGGGCGCGAATTCGGTGGGCGGTGGGCAGATCTGGTCTTTGCGATCGACCCGTTGGAGGAAGATCTTCGAGCGAAGCGCAAGGCAATTCGCGGCTACGCGGAAGAGGCCGGACGCGACCCTGATTCGGTGCGCCTCGTCGCCGCTGTGCAACCGATAGTCGGCGAGACGACGAGCATCGCGAAGGAACGGCAGGAGTACCTGCGATCCTTGATCCATCCGGATGCGGCAATCGAGTGGGTCTCCCACTCCGCAGGACTAGACTTGTCGCAGTTCGATCCGTCCACTCCGATCGCCGAAGTTCTCAACCGCGGTAGTGGCCCCTCGCGTCGATTGGCACGCCTGATCGAATCCCGAAATCTCACCATCGCCGAAACCGCAGAGTTGTTCGCGCGCAATGATCTCACTCCCGAGATTGTCGGCTCGCCGCAAGAAGTGGCGGACGAGTTGACGCACCTCTTCGAATCGGGAGCAGCTGACGGTTTCATCCTGACCGCTACCCACTTCCCCAGGGGGCTCGACGACTTCGCGAGTTCCGTCGTGCCACTTCTGCAAGATCGGGGCGTGTTCCGGCGCGAATACACCGGAACGACCCTGCGGTCCCACATCTTCGACACCACTCGCACTTCCCCACGATGAACGGAACTCAGCCCATGACGACGTCGCGGCTTTCATCCATACCGATCCGAGTCGCCATCCTGGCGTCGACGCTTGCAGTTGCAGCCGGCTGCAGCACTGCAACGCCAGCTGCGAGCGCCGACTCCGAGCCCGTGTCAGGGGGCGATCTGACCTTTGCGATCAATACGTTTCCACCGTGCATCGACAAGACCCTGAACGGTCAAACTGCTACGGCATTCCATCCACTCTACGACAAACTCGTCGACCAGAACCTCGAGACCGGGGAGATAGTGCCTTGGTTGGCGACGTCCTGGGAGGTCCAGAACGACGGTCGACGATTCGTCTTCGCTCTGCGGGACGGCGTGACCTTCAGCAACGGCGAGCGTCTGGATGCGCAGGTTGTCGCGGACAACTTCGAAAGCCAGAAGAGACTGGGAGACAGTGGCTTCGCGACCACTGCGAAGTCACATCTCGCAAACTTCACTGGAGCGGAGGTACTCGACGCTTCCACTGTCGCACTCAATTTCTCGGAACCGTCAGCGGGCTTCCTTCAAGCCGCCCGCTCCGACACGCTCGCCATCATCGCACCGGAATCGTTGAAGAAGACGCCCGAAGAACGCTGCGCCCAGGGCGTTATCGCTTCCGGCCCGTTCGTACAGAAAGAACTGGAGACCAACGCGAAGGTCGTACTCGCTCGTCGGGACGGGTACCACTGGGGATCCTCACTCAACAAGAACAAGGGAGAGGCCTATCTGGATTCGATCACCTTTTTGGTGGTCCCCGAATCCTCGGTGCGAATCGGCGGTTTGACGTCAGGACAACTGGACGCCGCGATCGACATTCCGAGCACAGACGTCGACCGGGCAGAAGGCGCCGGACTCACTGTCATCCCGTCCCTTGCTGCCGGCATCAACGACTCGCTCTTGCTCAACCCCACGTTCGCGCCGGTACTTGCGGACCTGAACGTGCGGCGTGCTTTGGTGAAGGGCATCGATACCCAGCAGATCATCGACACCACCTACACACCAAGTGACGAGAAAGCGCGAAGCATCTTGTCGGTGAAAGCGCCCGGCTACACCGATCTGTGGTCCGAGTACACCTATGACCCGTCGGGTGCGAAGTCACTGCTGGACGCCAGTGGATGGACAGTCGGCGGTGACGGATTCCGAACCAAGGACGGTGAGAAACTGACCGTCGAATTGGCCTACCGCAACCACCTCCCCCAATCGCAGTTCGAACTGATCCAATCTCAGCTGCGCGACATCGGAGTTGCAGTGAACTTGCAACCTCGCTCGACTGCCGAGGACAACGCCGCGAGAACCGACGGCACATGGGAATCGATCTACTTCCAGAGCTTGCGCGCCGACGGTGACGTACTGCTGGTGTTCAGTCCCACTCTCGGCTCGACCAAAGGCATCGCCTCGACTCCGGAGCTGAATGCATTGCTGGTCAAACAATCTCAGACCGTAGACGTCGATGCGAGAAACGGAGTGTTGAAGGAGATTCAGGAACTGATTGCCGATCAGGCACTGGCGATCCCGTTGCACGCCTCTTCGCTGATCTACGCGACGACTCCCGCGGTTCACGACCTGCGCATCCAAGCCGATCTCTACTCGGTGGACTTCGTGGATGCGTGGAAGAGCTAGCCCACACTTCGTGATCTCGACAACCTGCTTCGACAAACCCTCTTCCCGGAAGGAACCCGATGTTCACCCGTCCTCGCACCGCAACGCTTCTGATCTCTACCCTGGCCACAGTTACTCTCCTGGGTACCGCTTGCGGAAGCCCAGATGAAGAATCGACCGGGCAACACTCCGGTGCAACAACATCCAGTATCAACTTGTCGGCCGAGCAGAACCGCATCAGCACCGACAAGGTTGATTCGATCGCAGCGAAGGTCCCTCAGGAGTTCCGCGACCGGGGCACGATCCGAATCACCGGCAACGCTGGAACCGCTCCACCGTTGCGCTTCTATGCCGACGACGACAAGACTGTCATCGGTTCCGAGACCGACTTCGCGTATTTGATTGCAGAGGTGCTCGGGCTGAAAATCGACCTTCAGGTCGCGGATTGGGCGCAGAATTCGGTGCGGATCGATTCGGGAGACGCAGATGCGTTCATCTCCAACGTGACGGTCACCGAAGAGCGCAAAGAGAAATACGACTTCGCGACGTACCGCCTCGACACTCTCGCGTTCGAGGTCAAAAAAGGACAGGAATCTCTCACTCGAGAAGCCGGAAGACATCGCCGGACTGAAGATCGGAGTCGGCGCTGCCACCAATCAGGAGGCGTTGCTGGTGAAGTGGAATGAGGACAACCTCGCAGCTGGGCGTGCTCCCGCTGAAATCACCGTGTACCAGAAGACCACTGACTACTACCTGCCGCTGTCTTCCGGTCGAATCGACGCTTACTTCGGCCCCAACCCGTCATCGCAGTTTCACGCTGCACAGACTGGCGAGAACGAAGTGATCGGTCAGTTCTCCGGAGCCGGTGAGGCCGCGTTGGGCCAGATCGGTGTACTGGTCAAGAAAGACAACGGCTTGGTACAACCGATCAGCGAGGCGATAGATCATCTCATCGAAAACGGCACATACGAGCAAGTTCTCGAGCGATGGAAGATCACCAACGAGGCAGTCGACAAGTCGCTGGTCAATCCCCCTGGCCTCCCGAAGACGAACAAATAGGAAAGGCGCACTCTAACTCGTCGCGGGGCGACTATTTCAGTCTGAACCGCGAGATCGACGGCGGACCATCGTATGCCTCGCCCGCCCCGTCGACCCGAGACCGTGCGCAGCGTGCTCCACCGGCTGCATCGCTTCATCGAAGGACACGCAGCACCAGCTGTCTCCAAGATGATTCGAATGCTGAACTGGGAAGAACGCAGCAAGACAATGGAATCCGACCCAGGTTGTCAACCGAGTGCTAGCTTGGAGTTCCCGATTCAGGTCAGAGCAGGAGCTTCATCCATGAAACTGGCAGAGGCACTGGCGCTACGCAGTGACACCACTCGCAAGGTTGCGCACTTGCGCGAGCGGATCGTCGACAATGCACGCCACCAGGAGGGAGAAGTTCCCGCCGAAGACGCCGCCGTCCTTCTCGAAGAGCTGACGTCAACTCTGAGCGAACTCGAACGGTTGATGCGCGCGATCAATCGAACCAATGCGCAGGCGATCCTCGGAAACGGCACTGTCACAGATGCACTCGCCCATCGAGATGTGCTGCGTCTGAGACACTCTGCAGTCAATGCCGCTGCGGACGCCGCGTCGGGGCGCGAAGAGCGAGGTTACGGTCGTCAACTCCGATCAGAATTGGTCTATGTCGCGGCAGTCCCCGTCACCGAACTTCGGGCAATCGCGGACGACCTCGCCCGCGAGATTCGCGAGGTCGATACACAGATTCAACGAACGAATTGGGAGGTGGATCTGATCGAGTAAGCACGGCAGCGTTGGAGCAGGTAGTCGTTCGGCGAAGCGAGCACACACCGCGACCGGCGGTCTATCCGGTCACCTCTGAGCGCGGCGGGCAGCGCACCTACACATTGCAGCCCTGCACGTCGTACAGGTAAAAGTGCACTACGCACGCATCACCACCACGTGCTGATCGTCGATAGACGAGGGCGGGTTCGGGGCATCCAGCACTGTCGGCGACTACAGGTCGGTGCGTCTCCGATTGGGATGCAGGATGCACCTCAGTAGCGCGAATAGTGCTGCATCTCCTCGCGATCTGCAGCGCAGATGCACTTTCGATCGAGACCGCGGTCGGCAGTCACTGCGCAGAAGCGAACCCCGAGCGGATCGTGGGATTTCATACTGTGCTGACACGCCGGGCAGATCGACGGTGTTTTCTGATCCTCGTCAGTCGACTCGGATTGCCCTCGTGCATTCGACACATCGGACGGGTTCGACGCCATACCGGCGCTCCAGTTCTCGGCCGTTCGACCACAGACCGGGTTGGCGTCGAGGACGACATGGCTTGACCGCGCATATTCGAATGACCCTCGACGTACCCCACGCTACTCGCTTCGGCACACCGGTTTGTACCAATTTCTGCCCACGCGACAATCCCGGTCGAGCAGGATAGAACTACTGCACGCACCATTTCCGTGCAGGATTCGAATTCGTGCAGCATTCGTCGTGAAAGGGCTTCTCGTGAACACTTTCCAACGTGTATCCGCCGCCGTGAACGTAGTGGTCCAACCACTGATCGGCGCTCCGATCGTAGGCAAACTACTGGGCCGTTCCATGACCGTCATCACCTACGTCGGACGCAAGTCCGGTCGCACCTTCAGCGCGCCCGTGTCCTACAAACGAAAAGGCGACCATGTGACGATCGGCGTTGCCATGCCGGACAAGAAGAGTTGGTGGCGCAATTTCTACCCGGAACAAGGTCCGATCGTTCTCCAACTGGACGGTATCGATCGCCCCGGCGAGGCACTCGCACACCGAAAAGGCAAGGGTGTCTACGTCTCCGTCGAACTCGCTCCCGTCGACTGAGCGGATCGAACAGCCACCGGTGCAATCACATTCAGCTCACACCCACCGCCTCACGAGATCTGGGTGATTCAGATCTCGTGACGGTCGGGACCTTTGACTCTGTGCAATCGAGACTCGGTCTCGCACCCTTCGACGCGGGTTTTTTGTCGACCATCGGTCGGACAACCCGATCCTGTCGGGACATTACCGTCCGGTAACATCGACGGCAGGCGTGAGCTGGAAGAGGTGACCACCGTGACGATCGGCATCTATCTGGTCGACGACCACGAGATCGTCCGTCGTGGATTGGCAGACCTGTTGAATCAGGTATCGGGATTCAACGTTGTTGGCGAGGCGTCGTGTGTTCGCGAAGCCTCGGCCGGAATACCCGAATGCCGACCCGACGTGGTTGTCATGGACGTCAGACTTCCCGACGGTAACGGTGTGGAACTGTGCCGAGAACTGGCGTCGACCTACCCGAGCGCCGCCACTTTGATGCTCACGTCGTACTCCGACGACGACGCACTGCTCGACGCCCTGATCGCCGGCGCACGAGGATTCGTCCTCAAGAACATCCGCGGCCACGACCTGGTGTCGGCGATCCGCACGGTTGCTACCGGCAAGTCGCTGTTGAACACCCAGGCGGTGATCGGTTTGGTCCGGCGCATCCGGTCCGAACAGGAGTCGGGTACTGCGGCAGCCCTGTTGACCGATCAGGAGCTCTTGATCTTCGAGTTGATCGGCAAGGGACTGAGCAATCGAGAGATCAGCTCGCACGCAGAACTCTCGGAGAAAACAGTCAAGAACTACGTCTCACGCATCCTCGAGAAACTGGGTCTCGAACGTCGAACGCAGGCCGCAGTTCTGGCGACAAAGCTTCGTGCGGGCACTTCGCACCCGGATCCTTCCGGCCAGGCGACCACTCACCTGCTGACGCCGTCCGGCTCGCCCTTCTCCGCCACCACGGGCACGCACCATGCCAGGTAGCCGCGACGCGCTCATGCTCAGCCTTTTCGGCGACATCGCCGGAAGCGCGGAGCTGACTGCTCTCAACCCGACTGCAATTCCCAAACTGCTCAGTGCCGTGTTGACCGTCGGGTCCACACTCCAGCTCGACGAAACCCTGCAACAGATAGTCGACGTCGCGCGACATCTCCTCGAAGCGGACTACGGCGCGCTCGGCGTGAAATCCCCCGACGGACGCTTGTCCCGATTCATCCACTCCGGTTTGACTCAGGGGCAGGTTGCCAAAATCGGGCATCTTCCCGAAGGACACGGCCTGCTGGGCCTGGTCGTTCGAGAACCGTGCCCGGTTCGAACCGACCGAATCTCCTCGCATCCGTCCTCGGCAGGGTTTCCGACCAATCATCCGCCGATGGACACGTTTCTCGGTGTTCCGATCTTCGTCAGGGGCGAGGTGTTCGGCAGCATCTACCTCGCGGACAGCTCGGAACGGACTGCATTCGACGACCGCGACGAGGCTGTACTCCAGATTCTGGCAAATGCTGCGAGCATCGCCATCGACAATGCGCGTCTGTTCGAGGAATCCCGGACGCGAGAAGCCTGGCTCAAGGCCGTCGCCGCCGTCAATGCACGTCTGCTCAGCGGCGGATCCCGCGACGAGACGCTATCGGAACTGGTTCGGACGACGCGGCACCTCACGGATGGAAATCTTGTGTGCGTCGTTCGCTACGACCTCGGCAGAGAGCCGGTAGTCCACGTCGCCGATGCTGCTGATTCCCAGCCTGTCCCCGCGACCGGATCAGCCGTCGATCTGTCCGGGACCGTGATCGACGACGCTGCGCGGAGCCGGCGGCCGATCTCTGCACCACATGGCAGTTCCGTTCCGGCACTGAATGTTTCCGGCGACGAATCAGTGGTCGCACTCCCCCTCTCCGGGACCTCGTTCGGCGGCGGTGTTCTCTTCGCGTCACGCCGCAGCAACCGCCCGTGGGGAGTGGACGAGATCGAGCAACTGACGGCGATGGCAGACATCGCTTCTGTCACTGTCGAATTCGCAGAACAGCAACGGAAAGAAAGACTGGTCGACGTCCTCGAAGATCGCGACCGAATCGCGCGGGATCTCCATGACCACGTCATCCAACAGCTGTTCGCCACCGGGTTGAGTTTGCAGGGGGTGCTGCAACGTCCAGGCGACGAGGACACCGTTCGAACCGTATTGGACACCTCTGTCGATCAACTCGATCGAACAGTCCGTGAAATCCGCACCGCAGTCTTCGACCTCCATACGAGCGAGATGTCTACTCCCACAAGCCTGCGGCGGCGACTACTCGATGCCGTCAACGGTCTGTCCGGCCACTCGTCGATCACTCCCAGCGTCACTTTCGAGGGAACCATCGACAGTTCCGTCCCGTCTCGACTTGCCCCGCATGCCGAAGCCGTTGTGCGCGAGGGCTTGAGCAACGCTCTGCGGCATGCACATGCCGATGCCATCGACGTCACCATCCGGGCCACCGAGGAGCTTGTCATCAGCATCGTCGACGACGGTGTGGGAATCGACCAGGCAACCAGAATCCACGGTCTCGACAACCTGGCGACCCGCGCTCGTCAGTGCGGAGGCTCGAGCAACATCACCAGCGAGAACGGTGTCACCGAACTGGTGTGGCGTGTTCCGCTGAGCCCCAGGCGAAGTCCGTTGCCGATCCAGCATCGTTGAGCGTCAGAGCGGATCCAGTTGGGCCTTGAGCAGGCAGAACTCGTTACCTTCCGGATCGGCCAGGACATGCATTGTTCGTGCCCTGTCTGGCCGATGTCGGCCGGCCGCGCACCAAGACTCAACAGGCGTTCCAGTTCGGCCTCCTGATCGCGATCGGTGGCGTTGACGTCGATATGCAGGCGGGGCTTACCCTTCTCCGGTTCGTCTCTGCGACTGAGGATGATCGTCGGCTGCGGACCGCCGAACCCTTCGCGTGGGCCGATCTCCAACGAACCGTCGTCCATTCGATCGAGCACGACGAAGTCCAGGACCTCGCACCAGAACCGGCCCAGCACCTCGGGTTCCCGGCAACCGAGCACCAGTTCACTGATACGACATGCCATGACCATCTCGCTTTCTTTCCGCTCGTGAAGACAACTCTCTCGACCGTACCGGACCACGTGATCTACGCCATGCCTCTGTTCCGATCCTAGGGACCTTTTCCCCTCGTCCAAGTTCCCGGTCGCCACGATCATTGCGTTATGTTCCACAGTCCCAGGCATTCTCGGTCTTTCGTCACGTCGATGTGCGTAGGCGGCCGTCGTGGTTGATCTAGCGCCCCGGCCGGTCGGTGAGGTCGATTCCCCCGCCGATGCAATTCCCCGAACCGCTCCGAAGGGTTCGAAACTGGTCGAGATCCTCAGGACCACCGATCACAAGATGATCGGTCTGATGTACATCGTGACTTCGTTTGCCTTCTTCTTGATCGGCGGACTGATGGCACTACTCATGCGCATGGAATTGACCGTTCCGGGAATGCAATTCCTGTCCAACGAGCAGTACAACCAGTTGTTCACCATGCACGGCACGATCATGCTCCTGCTGTACGCGACCCCGGTATTCTTCGGATTCGCCAACTACCTCATGCCACTGCAGATCGGGTCGCCGGACGTGTGTTTCCCGCGACTCAACGCCTTCAGCTACTGGCTCTATCTCTTCGGCGGCCTGATCGCGTCCGCCGGATTCGTAACACCTGGTGGTGCGGCAGATTTCGGCTGGACCGCCTACGTACCGCTCACCAGCGAACTCCACTCCCCCGGCATGGGCGCCGACCTGTGGATCATCGGTCTCGCTCTCGGTGGCGTCGGCACCATCCTCGGCGCAGTCAACATCGTTTCGACGATCGTCTGCCTGCGCGCCCCGGGTATGACGATGTTCCGCATGCCGATCTTCACGTGGAATGCGCTGGTCGCCAGCATGCTGATCCTCCTCGTTTTTCCGCTGCTCGCTGCTGCCTTGATCGGACTGTGGGTGGACCGGCACCTGGGAGCGCACCTGTTCGACCCCGCCACCGGTGGAGTCATGTTGTGGCAGCACCTGTTCTGGTTCTTCGGCCATCCCGAGGTCTACATTCTGGCGCTGCCGTTCTTCGGCATAGTCTCGGAGATCTTCCCCGTCTTCAGCCGCAAGCCGATCTTCGGATACACCGGATTGGTCTACGCAACATTGGGAATTGCTGCACTGTCGATCGCTGTGTGGGCGCACCACATGTACGCAACCGGCGCCGTTCTCCTCCCCTACTTCTCGTTCATGACCTTCCTGATCGCAGTTCCCACCGGAGTCAAGTTCTTCAACTGGATCGGCACCATGTGGAAGGGGCAGTTGACTTTCGAATCGCCCATGCTGTTCTCCGTCGGCTTCCTGGTCACATTCCTGTTCGGCGGACTCTCCGGCGTCATCCTTGCCAGCCCGCCCTTGGACTTTCATGTCACCGACTCGTACTTTGTTGTCGCGCATTTCCATTACGTCCTCTTCGGGACAATCGCGTTCGCGACATACGCCGGAATCTACTTCTGGTTCCCGAAAATGACCGGCCGGATGTTGGACGAGAAGCTCGCCAAGATCCATTTCTGGTTGACCCTGATCGGCTTTCACGCAACATTTCTCGTCCAGCATTGGCTCGGCGCCCAGGGCATGCCTCGGCGGTACGCGGACTACCTGCCATCGGACAATTTCACTCTTCTCAACACGATCTCGACCATCGGCGCGTTTGTGCTCGGAGCCTCGACGATTCCGTTCATCTGGAACGTTTTCAAGAGCTACCGGTACGGCCGAATTGTGACCGTCGACGATCCTTGGGGCTTCGGAAACTCGCTCGAATGGGCGACGTCCTGCCCACCACCGCGACACAACTTCACCGAACTCCCCCGAATCCGCAGTGAGCGGCCGGCATTCGAACTGCACTACCCCCACATGGTCGAAAGAATGCGCGACGAGGCGCATGTCGGACTGCTTGGTCACAAGTCGGTTTCCGACGTGAGAACTGAGGTGAAACAACATGAATGACGGCACGAAGCACCGAGCCTGGGCAGAAAAGCAGCACCACGAACGCCGAGCGAAACCCGGCCATCTCCTCGCCCCGTTGCTCGTGCTCATGTTCGCTGTCACGACGATCGTGTGGTTGCCCCTGACGACTGCCGCGTGCTCGATAGTCGTCGCAGGATTGCTGTTCGGCACTGTCCTGCAAGCTAGTTCGCGTTCAACAGACACAGCTCGAGGAGTTCACGATGAAGCCCGAACTATCGACTGATCTCATCACCTCGGAGTGGTCCGCGGACGGAGCGGTGGTCGTGTGCATCGACGGATCCCCGGTGCGCCCCGACGTGATCACGTGGGCGGCTGAGTTCGCACATCGCCACGGTCTCTGGATGCGAATCGTTTTCGTAGCTCCGAGCGCCGATCTGAACACCTCGGCATCGCCGACCGGCCTGTTCATGGAGGCCATTCAGATCGCCGAGTCGGTGTCGCCAGATCTTCGGATCCGGACCGATCTGATCTCCGGGGAAAACACCGCAATCCTCACCGCGTTGACGTCCGAGGCCGCCTTGATCGTCGCAACACAGGACGATCCCGCCGCACCTGGACCGACATGTTCGTTCGCAAGAGTCGGAACACCGCGTGAAAGCAGCGCTGCGGCAGCCTTGCCGGTTGTCGTCGGTTTGGACGGAAGCGCCTACAGCGAAAGCGCTCTGGCCATCGCATTCAAGGAAGCAGAGGCAGCGAACACCGAACTGGTCGTCGTGCACGCAGCGCCGCCAGAGGCCGAGCTGCGTCGAGACTTCGCATCCGGGCACTCGCCCCAGCACTCGACGCCGCTGACGTGGCAACTGTCGGGTTGGGCCACGCTCTACCCTGGCGTCGCAATCCGTCAGATCGAGTTCGACGGCCCCTCGGTTGCCATTCTTGAACAACTCTCCACCGAGGCACGGCTTCTCGTCGTGGGTCGGCGTGGGCGAGGCTCGTTCGACGACACCGCTCTCGGCACCACGAGCAGTGCGATGATTCGAAAAGCACACTGCCCGGTCATCGTTGCCAGCGAAGCCTGAATCAGATCGTCACCCGGTCAGAAGCCGTAACTGTGGATGGGTGCGAGCTGACCGGAGTGATGGGCTTCGATTACGAAACGCTCGTGGTCGACCAACTTCTCCGGGAGTTCGTCAACCGGCCACCACCGCAGATCTGCAGATTTCAACGGCTCCATCCGGCGTGGTTCACCCGACCACGTGCGGCATTCGTAGAAGAAGTCCACTCGATGATCCACCGGTTCGCTCCCGTCCGCGTGGCGGCGATGCAACACGGTCAGCGGCTTCAGTTCCGAGGAAAGCAACTCGACACCAAGTTCTTCCGCAGCCTCCCGAACGGCAGCGTCGATCGCCGACTCCCCCAGTTCGACGTGGCCCGCAGCAGCGTGAGCCCAGTATCCGTCCATGAATCCCGTGCCCTCGCGCAATTGCAGCAGCACCTCGCGCCGTTGTACCGGGTTGCTTCGACAGAACAGCACGTACACCGCTGGTACCAGCGCAAATTGATCGGCCACACGACCACGCTATCGTGCGCGTGAAATGACGGCGCCCCGCGAGAACAAGCT
>NZ_LVCT01000721.1:0-1574 GCF_001647205.1 Rhodococcus sp. EPR-134 | reverse complement strand
AAGACGATCCCGCAGGTCGGAGCCGTCGACGCGGTGCGCATCACCGACGACACCGCGATCGCTCAGGTCCAGGCAAGTTTGCCGAGCACGGGCGAGCAGTCGTGGCGCACGTTCGACCTCGAGCGCCAGGACGGCACGTGGAAGGTCTGCGATCCCAGCAAGTAGGTACCTGAACAGAAAATGCGCGCCGGCGAGAATTTCGCCGGCGCGCATTTTGTTCTGTGAAGCGCAGTTGTGAAACCGATCAGCCTGCCGACACCGAGCGTCCGGCCGACTTCAGGTCGTTGCACGCCTCGACGACGCGAGCCGTCATGCCGGCTTCGGCCTTCTTGAGGTAGCTGCGCGGGTCGTATGCCTTCTTGTTTCCGACCTCGCCGTCGACCTTGAGGACGCCGTCGTAGTTGGTGAAGAAGTGTCCGGCGATCGGACGGGAGAACGCGTACTGGGTGTCGGTGTCGACGTTCATCTTGACGACGCCGAAGTTCAGCGAGTCCTCGATCTCCGACTTCAACGATCCCGATCCACCGTGGAAGACGAAGTCGAAGGGCTGCGAACCGGAAGCCAGACCGAGCTTGGCAGCGGCGACCTTCTGGCCCTCTTCGAGTACCTCGGGCTTGAGCTTGACGTTGCCCGGCTTGTAGACGCCGTGGACGTTGCCGAAGGTGGCGGCAAGGAGGTACTTGCCCTGTTCGCCGATGCCCAGAGCATCGACCGTCTTCTCGAAGTCTTCGCTCGAGGTGTAGAGCTTGTCGTTGATCTCGGCTTCGACGCCGTCGTCTTCGCCGCCGACGACACCGATCTCGACCTCGAGGATGATGCGTGCAGCCTTCGAGAGGGCGAGCAGTTCCTTGGCGATGGCCAGGTTCTCGTCGATCGGGATAGCCGAGCCGTCCCACATGTGCGACTGGAACAGCGGGTTACGACCGGCGTCGACGCGCTCCTGCGAGATCGCGAGCAGCGGACGCACGTAGGTGTCCAGCTTGTCCTTCGGGCAGTGATCGGTGTGCAGCGCGATGGTGACGTCGTACTTTGCCGCGATCACGTGTGCGAACTCGGCGAGCGCAACAGCGCCGGTGACCATGTCCTTGACGCCCAAACCGGAACCGAACTCGGCGCCGCCCGTCGAGAACTGGATGATGCCGTCACTGCCGGCGTCCGCGAAACCCTTGATGGCTGCGTTGATGGATTCGGAGCCGACACAGTTGATGGCGGGGAAGGCAAAGGAATGCTCCTTGGCCCGACCAAGCATCTCGGCATAGACCTCGGGAGTTGCGATAGGCACGGCGGGAGTCCTCCATATACGTGTCGTTCGGAGCGCTCGGCGATGTGAAAGCGCTTCGTGTGGTCCTAGCAGTATGGCAAGTCCGACTCGTCACGTCTCTTTGCGGTCTCGGCCCGCCGCCACCGACGCGATGACCTGCGGTGGTGGGAAACACTCAGATTCGGCCGGTACTCTGGCCACCGTGAATGTGCAGGCAGCAACTGAATCCGTGACGAACCTGGCCTTGCTGCCCGGCTTCCTCGATCCCGTGAACCTCTTGAATTCCTTCGGAACGTGGGTTCTGGTGGGATTG